>NZ_JBRJHH010000007.1:0-245400 GCF_053628915.1 Pseudoalteromonas sp. MBR-15 | reverse complement strand
ATCAACTACACCACTGTCTGTGGCGCTGCTGTTATTACCGGCTGAATCGCTGATACTCGCTGTCACACTGTAGTTACCATCGGCCAATGCTTGCGCTGCATCGACACTCCAATTACCTGAGGCATCGGTGGTCACTGTCACTGTGTGGCTGGTGCCATTGGCATCGGTAAAGGTCACATCAAGATTCGTATTGGCTAAATCGGATGAGCCAGTGACTGTGGGTGTGTTGTCATTAGTCAGCGCTGGCGCATCAATGGTGATGGTTGGCGCGGTCACATCAATTGTGCCGGTTTCGGTGTCGGTGCCCGTATTACCGGCGGCATCCACAATGGTTGCAACAACGGTGTAATCACCTTCGGCGAGTGCCGTTGCTGCTTCAGCTGACCAACTACCATCGGCTTGTACAGTTGTTGTTACTGTTTGAACATTACCCGCACTGTCGGTGATGGTTAACGTAACAAGCGTCCCCGCAGGCACGCCTGTACTTTGGCCACTAATTGCTGGTGTTACATCGTTGCTGTCGGCAATCGCATCAATACTGACAACAGGTGCGGTGATATCTACATTACCTGTCGCATTGTCTGTGCCTGTGTTACCAGCAGCGTCTGTAACAGAAGCTGTGACTGTAAATGTACCTTCGGCTAATATAGTCGAAGCGGCAACAGACCAACTACCATTGGCTAATACTGTCGCGACAACTGTGTGTGTATTTCCAAGAGAGTCAGTAATAGTCAAGGTGACTAAGCTGCCTGCACTTGCGTCTGTCGTACCGCTAATCGTTGGAGTGGTATCATTGGTGTCGTTAATATCATTTATGGTGATACTAGGCGCAGTAAGATCGACTGTTCCTGTGCGTGTTGCCGTGCCATCAATAGTATTAACCGTCACCGTTGCGGTAACTGTAAAACTTCCTTCTGGTAACGCATTGTTTGCTGTCACAAACCAAACCCCGCCAGTGACCGTTGTGGTTAATGTTTCTACCGGATTGACACCATCATCAATCACAACTGTCACCGTGCTGCCATCAGCGGCATCAGTTGTGCCCGTAATCGTAGGAGTTGGATCGTTAGTTTCACCAATAACATCTATCGCAATGCTTGGCGCAGAGGTATCGAGTGTAAAGCTTTCAGAGGCTGTTGCGGTATTACCCGCAGCATCTTCAACCGTTGCCACAACCGTGTAATCATCGTTTGTTAGTGACGGTGAAGTAACAGACCAGTCGCCATTTCCATCAACCACCGCTGATAAGTTCAGCGTATTTCCGCTTGAATCAGTTACAACTAAAGAAATAACTGTGCCAGCCGGTTCTGACGAAGTCCCACTGATTGTTGGCGTATCTGTATTGACCGTCCCTAGATTATTAATGGTTAATAATGGTGGCGTTGTATCAATACGACCCGTGCCTGAGTCTGTGCCAACATTGCCTGCTGCATCGGTGATCGTTGCAGTAATAGTATAATCGCCGTCAGGTAATACAGAGGCATCTGTTTGCCACGACCCATCGGCAGCTACAGTCGCAGTAAAGTTATGTGTATCCCCATTACTGTCAATAACAATAATACTGACCAGTGTTCCCGCAGCCTCGGTTGAGGTACCACTTAAGGTTGGTGTATCGTCGTTACCCAGGCCATTATCATTCACAGTAACAACCGGGTTGGTGGTATCAATATTGCCTGTTGCAGTCACGCTGCTGGTGTTACCTGCATCATCACTTACTGTCACCGTGACGGTATAATCCCCCTCAGCAAGACCATTAGGAACTTCTCTACTCCAGGTTCCGTTGCTGCCAACAATGTCAGTAAAAGTTTGTACTGTGCCGTTGCTATCCGTGACAGAAATAGTAACCGTCGCACCAATTTCATTACTGGTACCACTTAACACCGGAGTGACATCACTGCCCTCACCCACGCCAGTTAAGGTTAGTGTTGGCGCAAGGGTGTCGATAACACCGGTCACGGTTTCTTCGCTTAAGTTACCAACCCCATCGCGGACACTGGCTTCAACGCTAAACTGACCATCGGCTAAGGCGGTGGTTGGGCTCACGCTCCAATTACCATTAGCATCAACAATGGCGGTCAGTGTTTCTGTTGCACCATTGGCATCGGTGACAACCACGCTGACTTGTGCCCCTTCACCGGCATCGGTGGTCCCGCTAATAAGTGGGGTGTTGTCGTTTGTCAGTGCATCCACGCTCACGGTTAAGGTCGGCGGTGTACCATCAAAATCGGTTGAGGTAATCGTGCGTACATTGCCGGCTTCATCAGACGCACTTGCGGTGATAGACGCTAAACTGGCCAGTGGTACAGTTAAGCCGGTCAATGACCAATCACCATTGGCATCGGTTGTCGCAGTGTATGTCACTACGCCACCGCCAACCAAGTTTTGGGTAATGGTGACCGTGCTACCAGCCGGTAAATCAGAGGTACCGCTTAAAGTCACCAATTGACCCAGTAAGAAGGTTGGCACAAAGGCAAGCTCTGGTGGAATTGTATCAACTACACCACTGTCTGTGGCGCTGCTGTTATTACCGGCTGAATCGCTGATACTCGCTGTCACACTGTAGTTACCATCGGCCAATGCTTGCGTCGCATCGACACTCCAATTACCTGACGCATCGGTGGTCACTGTCACTGTGTGGCTGGTGCCATTGGCATCGGTAAAGGTCACATCAAGATTCGTATTGGCTAAATCGGATGAACCTGTCACCGTTGGTGTGTTGTCATTGGTCAGCGCTGGCGCATCAATGGTGATGGTTGGCGCGGTCACATCAATTGTGCCGGTTTCGGTGTCGGTGCCTGTATTACCTGCGGCATCCACAATGGTTGCAACAACGGTGTAATCACCTTCGGCGAGTGCCGTTGCTGCTTCAGCTGACCAACTACCATCGGCTTGTACAGTTGTTGTTACTGTTTGAACATTACCCGCACTGTCGGTGATGGTTAATGTAACAAGCGTCCCCGCAGGCACGCCTGTACTTTGACCACTAATAACAGGGGTTACATCGTTGCTGTCGGCAATCGCATCAATACTGACAACAGGCGCGGTGATATCTACTTCGCCTGAGGCCGTGTCGTTTCCTGTGTTACCAGCAGCATCTGACACCTCAGCGTCAATGGTATAACTGCCTTGCGCTAATGCTTGAGATACAGCAACTGACCAACTACCGTCGGCTCCCGTTGTTGCCACCAGCGTTTGCACATTGCCCGCACTGTCTGTAATTGTCAGCCTAACTTCGGTGCCGGTTGGCACACCTGAGGTTTGTCCGCTAATGACGGGGGTTGTGCCGTTTGTCACAGCTTGTGGGTCGATGACCACTGTCGGTGCTGTGGTATCAATAAGACCTGTTTCGGTGTCTGTACCTTGATTTCCGGCTGCGTCTTGCACTGTTGCAACAACGGTGTATTCGCCTTCAGCTACCGCATCTAACGCCTCTACAGACCAACTACCATCGTTGTTAACGGTTGCAAAGAGTGATTGCTGCACGCCTTGGCTGTCTGTGATCACTATACTGACAACAGTGCCCGCAGGAACTCCTTCTGCCATACCACTGATCACTGGTGTTACATCTGAACTTGGTGCAAGTGCATCCACCGTGATGGTAGGTGCGGTAGTATCCACAACACCAGTCGCGGTATCAGAGGCTGTATTACCTGCCGCGTCACTTACTGTTGCTTCAACGGTGAATGCGCCTTCGGCAATAATCACATCAGCCTCAACTGACCATGAACCATCTGCTAAGGTAGTCGTAATCAGGGTTTGCGTATTACCGTTACTATCTGTCACCAAGAGGGTAATTTGTGAGCCTGTAGGTACGCCCGTTGTTTGACCTGACAACACGGGCGTTACATCATTTGTGTCAGCAATATTATCAATGCTGATTGTTGGGGCTGTTAAATCAATAATGCCTGTTTCGGTGTCTGTTGCTTGATTACCTGCACTGTCGGCAACCACCGCGGTTACTGTATATTGACCTTCGGCTAAGTCTGTACTTGCCGCCACAGACCACGAACCATCTTGTGCCACCGTCGCTGAAACAACCTGCGAATCCCCATTACTGTCTGTAATGGTCACGGTTACAATACTACCCGACACTAAACCCGATGTTTGGCCTGAAATTAATGGCGTAACATCACTGGTATCTGCAAGTGCATCAATAGTGACTGTCGGAGGGGTTATATCAATTAAACCCTGTGCACTGGCATCGCTGGTTAAGCCATCCACAGTGACCGACGCCGACACAGTGAAACTCCCCTCACTAAGTGCTTGTGTTGGTTCTACACTCCATACGCCATTTTGCACTGTCGCAGTGACAGACTGACTATTATTATCACTGTCTTCAATGATGACTGTTATTAACGTGCCATCAGGGGCATCAGACGTACCGCTAATTGTCGGTGTTGTATCATTGGTATCATTAATGGCATCAATCGCAATACTCGGTGCAGAGCTATTAAGAATAAAGGCGCTGTTAGCTTGCGCTGAATTACCCGCCGCATCGGTCACAGTAGCAGTAACACTAATATTGCCATCTTCTAACTGAGCAGGTACATCGCCTGACCAGCTGCCATCGGCATTCACAATTGCTGTAAATTCATAACTTGCGACACCATCAGTGACCACCACTGTTACGATGCTGCCCGCTGGTTCATTTGTTTGACCACTGATCGTTGGCGTGGTGTCATTCACTGTGCCCAGATTATCAATCGAAATGGTCGGCGCAGTGATATCAATCACCCCAGTATCCGTTACTTGAGTTTGATTACCTGACTCATCCGCGACACTGGCTATGACTGTAAATGCGCCCTCGGCCAAAGGCGTATCAGGGCTAATAGACCACGTACCATTAGCAGCTACAACAGCCGAAAGAGTTTGCGTCGCTCCATTGCTATCTGTAACAACAACCGACACAACCGTGCCAGCAACTGCATCTGTAGTACCCGAAATAAGTGGGGTTGTATCATTTGTAAGCGGATCGAAATCAAGCGTTAATAGCGGACCCACACCATCAAAATTACCAATTTCGGTATCTGTGCCTGTATTACCCGCATTATCAGTGATACTGGCCGTCACTGTAAATTGCCCTTGCGCGACTGCACTGGTTACAGGCACAGACCAATTTCCATTAGCATCTACTGTGGTGGTATACACTTGGCTATTATTTTGCGAATCAACCACTGTCACAGTCACTGTACTGCCATTCACGGCACCTTGTGATGTGCCTGAAATCACTGGTGTGCTGTCGTTTATTGAGCCTATCGTATCAATTGTCACGCTAGGGGCCGTAATATCAATCACCCCTGTAATTGAGTCGCTTGCTGTATTACCAAATTGATCTGTCAGCGTTGCATCAACGGTAAACTCACCCTCAGCTAACGCTTGCGATACTGTAATGGTCCAATTACCATTTGCATCAACCTGTGTGGTAAAGGTTTGAGCCACACCAGATTCAGGCGTAATCACCACGGTGATTTGATCTCCCGCTGTCGCGTTTAATGTAGACCCTGAAATAGTGGGGGTTATATCATTTGTCTCACCGACAGCGTCTATTAAAATAGTCAGTGATGAACTATCTATTTGACCTGTTTCAGTGTCAGAGGCTTGGTTGCCTGCATCATCTGCCACCGAGGCTGTTACGGTATACTCACCTTCAGCAAGGCTTGTAGGCACATCTGCACTAAAGCCACCATTACTGTTGGTTACCGCTGTAAATGTTTGACTATTGCCGTTGGAGTCAATGACCACGAGCGTGACTGTTGTTCCAGCATTAACACCTTGTACCGTACCTGTAATGGTCGGGGTGTTGTCGGCACTGCTCCCTAAGGGGTCAAGATCAATAATTGGCGCGGTTAAGTCGATATTACCCGTTGCGGTATCAAGCGCTTGATTGCCAGCTTCGTCTGCCACCGAAGCAGTTACCGTGTATTCCCCCTCTGCTAGGCCGTTTGGTACATCCGCACTAAAGCCACCTGCGCTGTTGGTTAAGGCCGTGAACGTTTGGCTATTGCCATTAGAGTCAGTGACCACAAGCGTGACGGTTGTACCCGCATTAACGCCTTGCACCGTCCCCGTGATAGTCGGGGTGTTGTCTGCACTGCTTCCAAGGAAGTCAAGAGCAATAATAGGAGCTGTTAAATCAATAACGCCTGTTGCTGTATCAAGTGCTTGATTACCAGCAGGGTCACTCACCGTGGCGGTGATTGTAAACTCACCTTCTGCTAAGACCTGATTTGCACCGACTTGCCACGTGTTGTCTGCATTTACAACCGCAGTTAAGACCTGTTGATTGCCATTGCTATCAACAAGCGTAATAGTGACTAAAGTGCCTGGCTCAACGCCCGAAACAACACCCGATATAACGGGTGTAACATCATTTGAATCCGTAAATTCGTCTATCGCAATGCTCGGAGCGGTTAAATCAATAACACCTGTTTCAGTATCTTCAGCACTATTACCCGCTTTGTCCTGTGTTTGTGCAACAACCGTAAATTCACCTTCCGCTAATTCATCAGTGACTGTAACTGACCAGCTACCATCGGCATTAGTAATTGTTGTGAATGTTTGTGTACTGCCTGCACTGTCTGTCACACTAACCGTGACTGTCGTTGCTGCATCAAGTCCTTGCGTCGTGCCTGATATTGTCGGCGTTGTGTCGTTACTATCAGCCATTGTATCAATGTTGATAATAGGCGCGGTCAAATCGATAGTACCTGTTGCAGTGGCGGTGCTGGTATTCCCGGCTTCATCACTGACACTTGCTGTGACAGTGTAATCGCCTTCGGCTAATTCGCTGGCAACATCGACCTGCCAGTTACCTTGCGCATCGGTTGTAGCTGTTAGTGTTTGCGTTACTCCATTGCTGTCTGTCACAAGCAATGAAACGGTAGTACCTGCGGGTACATCAAGTACTGACCCTGAAATTGTTGGTGTTGTGTCATTGGTATCATTAAGGGGATCAATGAAAATAGTTGGATCGGTTAAGTCAATTTCACCAATTTCACTGGCTGTGGCCGTGTTACCCACCTCATCCGTAACGGTTGCCGTGACGGTAAATTGGCCTTCAACCAAAGGAATGGTGGCCTCTACAGACCAATCACCATTTGCATCAGTAATAACCTGTATTGTTTCTGTCGCGCCATCACTGCCTATAAAGGTCACGGTGACCACTGCGCCTGGGGCAACATCTTGGGTCGAACCCGATACACTGGGGGTTGTGTCATTGGTATCAATAATAAAGTTAATACTGACTGTTAAGTCAACATTACCGATTGCAGTAGCTTGCGCTTCGTTACCTTGTGGGTCTAGCACGGTTGCTACAACCGTAAAATCCCCCTCAGGAAGAGGTTGAGTCATTTGAATAGACCAACTTCCGTCAGCTTGTGTAATCGCTAATAAATTAAATACGCTACCATCACTTGCTGTAACAGACAGCATGATAGTTGTGCCCGGCGCAACCCCCTCTGTTTGACCACTTAGTAATGGCGTGGTGTCGTTGCTATCTGCAATAGAGTCGATCGTGATTGAAATAGGCGAAAACGCCACGGTCCCAGAAGTATTAGCCGTCGCAGAATTTCCTGCCGGATCTGATACTGTTGCAATCGCAGTAAAACTGCCTTCTGGTAATGCTGTGCTCGCCTCCACACTGTAGCTGCCATCGGCTAACACAAACGCTGTAAGCGATTGTGATTGGCCATCACTACCCACAACTTGAATAGTCACTTGTGTGCCTTCTGGCACACCCTCTACACGACCAACAAACACAGGCGTGGTGTCATTCGTATTGGCAATGGCAGTTAAGGTGATGTCTGGTGCCGTTAAGTCAATCACCCCTGTTGCGCTATCCTGTGCTTGGTTTCCTGCCAAGTCGCTGACAGTTGCAGTCACCTCAAACGGCCCTTCAGCCAGTTCACTTGGAACATCGAGAGTCCAATTACCATTAGCATCGGTGAGGGCGGTTAAAGTCTGTACTTGGCCATTTATATCGGTTACCACAACCGTCACAACGCTACCTTCAACCACACCGACTACATTACCGGTTATGGTTGGCGTGGTGTCTTGCGTATCATCAATTGGGGTAATATTTATTATCGGGGCGGTTACATCAATAATACCAGTGGTGCTTGCTTGTGCTTCGTTACCCGCTGCGTCTAAAACAGTGGCTGTCACGGTAAATTCGCCTTCAACCAACGCAACTGGCACATCAATTGTCCAGCTACCGTCGTCAGCAACAATCGCTATCACGGTTTGAATAGCGCCATCGGCTGCAGTAATCACCACCGTGATCTCACTGCCAACAGTCACCCCACTCACATTGCCTGAAATCGTGGGGGTTGTGTCATTAGTTTCACCAATTGGGTCTATGTTTATCACCGGTGCCGTTAAATCAACGAGTCCATTTTCTGTATCGGTGCCTTCGTTACCTGCCGCATCTACAGCCGAAGCCAATACGGTATATAAACCTTCAGCAAGCGCTTCAGTGGTAATACTCCAATTACCTTGCTCATCAACTTGGGTGACAAATGTTTGTACTTGCCCTGCGCTGTCTGTCACCGTAATTGTGACATCATCACCTGCGCTAATGCCTGATACAGAGCCATTAATCACCACCGTTTGTGACGCAGAGTCGGGCAATTCATTAATGGTAACAACAGGCGCGATGGTATCGATATTCGCACCAATCGTGTCACTAACAGGGTCGCCATTTGGGTCAATAGCAACCACTTCAATCACAATAGGGCCGTCAGGCAGTGGATCCAAAGGTGGAGTCGTAAAGGTACCATCGGGTTGAACAACCACCGTAACCACTTGGTTATTACCATTCACATCGGTGACAGTCACGGTGATTGTTTCACCAACAAGATTTTCAGTGGTTCCTGTGATCACAGGTTGAGAGTTATTTATAACACCTGGGTCATCAATACTAACCGTTGCCGTTAAGGTGTCTGTTGGGACAACACCATCGGTTGTATCACGCGGCGAAAAAATACCACTGCTATCGCTATTAAAACTATCATCAAATGCGAGACTTGAAGGGTCAATGCCCTCTGCAATACGTGCTAATTCTACAAATGAAGTACCGCCACCCGAGGTCGCTCCCCCTGTACCACCAGCGGCAGTGGCTTCTAAACTATCGAGAATATCGCCACCGCCTTCAAGCGCATCTAAAAAGTCGCTTATGTCACCACCTTGCTGCGGGTCTGGGGCTGCTTGATTTGGTTGATTCAAGCTTGCAATGGCGTCGTCAATACTGTCATCAAACACCGTATTTTCAGAGCTATCTTTGACCTCTTTTGCGAGTAGGTCCGGCGTAATGGTGACCTTTTTATTAGCAGGAATAGATAAAGACTCACCTTGCACGTCAATTAACAATGTTGACTTATCCGCGGTGATAACGGTATCACCCACAGTGATAACATCACCCACACTCAGTGCTTTAATTGACCCATCGGCTTGAATAATACCGGCAGAGCCTTGTACATCAATAACTAATAATTGGTTCGCATCCATTTGCTATTCCTCAACATATTTAAATTGCACGCGTATAACGTAAATCTAGTAGAGAAACAGCACTTAGTTACTGGACTATGGTACAGGTTTTACACAAAGCTAATACTATAGGACTAAAGTGCGGGTACACGTAAAATGCGATCAAACACCCGCAAAATAATACAAAAGAAGTATTTGCAGTATCTAAATTTGTTGACTAAAACTAACTTAGCGTGAATTAAATTTAGTCGATAAAAGAGGATGATATGACTATTAGCGAAAAGTTCACTACCAAGAAACTCTCTGTATTTTTCACTTTATTATTTGCTGCAAACGGCAGCTTTTTTAATGCTAATGCAGAACAAGTTTCAGTGATGCCGCTAAATTATGTGGCAGATAAAGCAATTTCAACCAACCCTGAAGTGCAACAAGCTTGGCATGCATTTAAAGCATCTATGCATGGTATTGATGCGGCACGTTCTGGCTATTTACCCACAGTGGATGTGTCGGCCAGTGCTGGGTACGAAAAGCGCAATTACGGTATTGAAGAAGAATATAACCGTAACACTGCCGAATTAACGCTCGGGCAAATGCTTTACGATGGTTTCAGAACCTCAAATAACGTAAAACGTTTTGAACGAATCCAATTAATACGTTATTTCGAATTATTAGATCAAGCCGAAAAAACAGCACTCGCTGCAAGTATCGCTTATTTAGACGTACAAAAGTTTACCGAGCTTGTTGAACTTGCTGAAATTAACCTTAAAGAACATGAATCGGTTTATCAGCAGATTGAACAAAGTGTGGGAGCTGGCGTTGCGCGTGCTGCCGATCTTGAACAAATTAGTGGTCGTCTGTCATTAGCGCAGTCAAACGTGATGACAGAATATGAAAACTTGCATGATGTCAGTGCACGCTATTTGCGTATTATTGGCGAGCTTCCGACTCAAGGTACGGTAAAGGCAAAGTTGAGTGATGACGCAATCCCCATCACAATAAATCAAGCCCTTGATATCGCCTATAAAAACAGCCCAAATTTTTATGCATCGCTTTACAATATCGAAGCACAAAAAGCCAATGCAGACTCGCAAAAATCGGCCTTTCATCCGAATGTTGATTTATCAGCACGCTACGGCATGCAAGACCGAGACGAGTTAGGGTTAAACGAAACCCGCTCTGAGGCACGTGTTGGTATTGATGTGAGATACAACCTCTATAACGGCGGACTCGATAGCGCAAATCTAGACCAAGCCTATCAAGAAGTGAACGTTGCTAAATATCAACGCGATCAAACATGTATAGAAATAAGGCAGAACTTACAAATCGCCTACAACAGTGTACAAGTCCTACAAAGCAAAATACCTTCGCTCGCTAACCATAAAGAATCGTCGCAAAAAGTTAAATACGCCTACAAAGACCAATTCGATATTGGTCAGCGCACATTGCTCGATGTACTTGATGCAGAGAATGAATCATTTCAATCTAATCGCTCTTACACTGCAGCCCTTTATGATAGACAAGCAGCCATACTAACGATGCTAGCCGAAATGGGGAAATTACTTGAAACCCTCAATGTAAAATCAGATAAATTTCCTGCAATCAGTGAGCTAACCGACGACCCTATCGCACTCAGTGCTGACAGTATTTGTCCTAAATTTGATGTTGCAGCGACCCTGAGTCGACAAGCCTTTTTACAAAAAAAGAAGCAACAAGATAACGCGTATATGAGTGTGACAGCCATGCCGAGTTATCTCACCATTCCAACAACACCCGCAAGCACCTTCGTTGACGATGACAACGACGGCGTTGCTAACGAAAATGATGATTGCCCATCAACTCCTGCTTTTACGGAGGTCGATGAAAGAGGCTGTACAAAGTACCGTAGCAACACTAGCAATGTCGAAATAGGTATTCCCTTTCTTGCCGACTCTAGTGTTGTACGCCCTGAATATATGCAAGAAATTGCAAGACTGGCAGACTTCTTAAAAGAACACCCCAGTAAAAATGTCGAAATCCAAGGCCATGCTTCATTAGAAGGCCCTGCTCTTTACAATAAAAAACTGTCAGAAAAACGTGCTTTTTCGGTCGCTGAAATACTCATTCAACAATACGGTATCTCACCAACAAGAGTGAAGTCATTAGGCTATGGAATTGATCAGCCAAGAATAAATGAGATTTCTGTTCGCGCAAACGCAGCAAATCGTCGCATTGAAGCGGTAATAACCGAAAAAGGTAATCGCCCACCCGCCATGCAAGACGGCTGGTCTTAAACTTTAGGTTTATTAATAATGGACATTTTATGCAAGAGAACGATGTACTCGACCACGGCGGCAGTCTTGTAGACTGCCTAGAAATTTTATGCCGCTATCATGATCGAGAGTTTTCTCGTGAAACACTGCTTAGTGGGCTTCCCCTTGAGGATGGCTTATTAACGCCATCGGGTTTCTCGCGAGCAGCAAAACGTATTGGTTTTAAAACCAAGGTTGTGCGCAAAGCACTTTGCGACTTAAACGTTGCTTTGTTACCCGCCGTATTAATTTTGCAAGGGAATGAGGCTTGCGTCATTACAAAACTCGACACTCAAAATGATAAAGTCGAAGTGATCTACCCCGAGATGCCAGACTCTGCTGTGACATTAAGCCTTGAAGAGCTTTATAAAACCAGTACATCGATGATCATTTATGCACAACCCGAGTTTGCCTTTGATGCGCGCTCCCCCGTACTGCAAAAACTGTCGAAAGACGGCTGGTTTTGGGGTGTCATTAAAGAGTGTCGAAGCTTATACAAAGATGTCATTATTTCTGCCATTGCTTTGGGCATTCTTTCCATTGCAATGCCATTGTTTGTCATGAATGTTTATGACCGCGTTGTGCCTAACCATGCCACTGAAACGTTATGGGTGCTTGCCACAGGCGTACTAATTGCCCTTACCGCAGACTTTATTCTCAGACTCGTGCGCAGTTATTTTGTAGAGCTGGCAGCCAGTCGTATTGATGTCAAAGTGTCGGCAGTGATCATGGAACGCGTGTTGGGTATGAAGTTAAAAAACCGTCCTGCGTCAGCAGGCTCGTTTGCCAGTAATATTCAATCATTTGAGGCAGTGCGCAGCTTTTTTAGCTCCATTACTTTAATTGCCCTTGTCGATTTACCTTTCGTACTGCTTTACCTCACAGTCATCGCGATTATTGGCGTTGAATTAAGCTTACCTATTATCGTTGGGGCACTACTATTAATGAGTTACGCGCTGGCTGCCCATCGAAAACTCGAGAGCCTGTCAGAACAAACCATGAAAGCAAGCTCTATGCGCAATGCTGTTTTGGTTGAAAGCTTAACAAACATTGAAGATGTCAAAAGCTTTCACAGTGAATGTAAAACCCAGTCAAACTGGGAAAAATCAACGATTTTTATAGCCCGAGTCAATGCCCAAAGTCGCTTAATATCATCTTCTATAGCCAATGCTGGCTCGTGGGTTCAACAGTGTGTTGGTGTGGTGATTATGTTAGTAGGTGTACACCTAATTATCGAAGGTGATTTAACCCAAGGGGGGCTAATTGCCGCCTACTTATTGTCGTCACGTACCATGGCTCCTATTAGTCAATCTGCAGCTGTACTCGCGCAATTTCATCATGCCGCAATTGCAATGCACTCGTTAAATGAAATCATGGAAAAAGACGTTGAACGACCCGCAGGCAAACATTGGTTAAGTCATCCAGTGTTGCTTGGCGACATAGAATTTAACGACGTACGCTTTAAATATACCGATGAAAGCAACGAAGCGCTCAGTGGTGTTAGCTTTAAAATAAAAGCCGGTGAAAAAGTGGCTATTTTAGGGCGCAATGGCTCAGGGAAAAGCACCATAGAAAAACTAATTTTAGGTTTGTATGAGCCAACAGCGGGCACTATTTCAATTGATAATAACGACATCCACCAAATAGACCCCGCAGAGCTTAGGCACAACATTGGGTATGTGCCCCAAACCATTTCATTATTTTTTGGTTCGTTAAAAGACAACATCACCCTCAGTGCGTGGCACGCTAAAGATGAGCAAATACTTTCGGCATGCCAGCAAAGTCAGTTATTTGAACTTATAAACTCTCACCCCGATGGATTCGACATGCAAGTTGGTGAGCAAGGCCGATTACTCTCTGGGGGTCAACGTCAGGCGGTTGGTATTGCCCGAGCACTGTTAAATAACCCGCCAATACTGTTGATGGATGAACCAACTTCGGCGCTTGATCACAACAGCGAAACTAAGATCATTAATAACATCAAACGCAGTTGCCAAGAAAAAACCTTAATCGTTGTAACTCACAGAACCTCGTTACTCGAACTGGTCGACCGTGTCATTGTGCTCGATAACGGTAAAGTGGTTGCCGATGGTCCGAAATCTCAAGTGTTATCAGCGTTAAATCATCAAACAGTAGGAAAAGTATCATGAGCGATAACAACCTACCTATTGAACAGCGCTCGTTTGAGCGCTTAAACAAAGCACTTGAAAAACAAAAAACAAAACGCCCTTCGCTCTTTTCAAAGTTATTTTCTGGTTGGTTATCACCCCCAACCAGCCAAGACTGGGTTGTAGATGCTCAATGGGAAAAAATGCAGCAGCAACCTGCTAGCGCTAAAGTACTGCTTTATATTATTTGTTTCAGCCTGTTAGCCTTAATTATGTGGGCCGCATTTGCACACCTCGACGAAGTAGCACGGGGCGAAGGACGCGTTATCCCGTCGCATAAACTGCAAGTCGTGCAGTCTTATGATGGCGGCATGATTGAACAAATCTATGTCAGAGAAGGCCAAATAGTTAACGAAGGCGATGTATTAATAAAGATAGATCCAACACGCTTTATTTCTTCATTTAGAGAAAACCAAGCAAAAATACTGTCGTTAACAGCAAAGGTAGAACGCCTTAAAGCGTTAACCCAAAAAAGACCTCTCGCGTTTGATCCAGAAATTATGGAAAAAGCCCCTGAGGCAATCGCCCACGAACAAGCCATGTTTGAGAGCAGTAATCAAGAACTCGAACAGCAAGTTACTATACACAAGCGGCAATTAGAGCAACGCCGTCAAGATTATGCCGAAGCAAAAGCAGCACTTCAGCAACACACTAACTCGTTAAGTTTGGCCAATCGTGAGTTGTCTGTCACACGCCCACTATTACGCTCTGGTGCTGTTTCTGATATTGATATTATTCGCCTAGAGCGCCAAATAGTAGAGCACACAGGCGAAATAAACAGAACCAAAGCCGCCATAAACCGCACCATGTCAGCCATTAACGAAGCTAAAAACAAAGTAACCGAAGTTGAGCTTGCCATGATCAACCGCTGGAGCAACGAGTTATCAGAAGCTTTGCTTCGTCTTGATGCTGTAAAAGAAACCGAATCAGGGCTTGCCGACAAAGTAACACAAACCGAAATTCGCTCCCCCGTGAATGGCACGGTTCAACGTTTACTGGTTAATACCGTCGGGGGCATTTTACAACCGGGCAGTGATGCTCTTGAAATTATTCCACTTGATGATCAGCTCGTTGTCGAAGCAAAAATTTTACCGAAAGACATCGCTTTTTTACGTCCAGGCCAAACTGCGATGATCAAATTCAGTGCCTATGACTTCGCTATTTATGGCGGCTTAGAAGCCGAAGTAACACATATCAGTGCTGATACCGTCACCGATGAAAGAGATAATACGTTTTACATTGTGCAGTTAAAAACGAACCGCAATCATTTTTCAGAAAACCTGACCATTATTCCGGGCATGACCACTCAGGTAGATATAATAACCGGCAAAAAAACCGTACTAGAATACCTTTTCAAACCCATTTTACGTGCAACGTCTTTAGCGATGACCGAAAGGTAAGACGAGATAATTACAGCATTTTTACGGAGTATTCATGCGCCGCAGTATTTTTATTACACAAGATAAATTGCAATCGCCTCATTGGCAAAGTGCGTTTCCAGATTGTGCCGTTCATACCTCGTCACCCAAGCAATTAATTGCAGACACATTAATTTGGTTGTTAGCCGATGGACCTGAGTGGCCGTCTCTCGTTGAGAAGTACAGCGCCCAACGCATACCCGTTATCGTGATGACCACACAACTTGATATAGCCCAGTTGTGTCAAGCACTTCAACTTGGTGCACGTGGTTACATAGAGGCATTTGCGAGTAAGGTGATTATCGAGCAAGTAGCAGAAACCGTGTGTTCAGGCGGTATTTGGTTACCGGGGCAGTTACTGTCGAATCTGGTCGGTGTTTTGTCAAACCAACCTATTAGCTACCAACATCAATGCGATTTGAGCTGTTTAACTAAACGTGAAAAACAAGTTGTTGATCACGTTGTCACTGGCGCAACCAATAAACAGGTTGCGCAAACCTTACATATTACAGAGCGGACTGTAAAAGAGCATATGAGCTCTATTTTTAATAAATTAAAAGTACGCGATCGTATGCAATTAATGTTGGCCGTAAAAGGCCATTAACCAACACGTTCCTCAATTGCGACTAAGCCATCAAATCCTAAACTGTGCAGTATGGCTTGGTCACTCGGGTTTTTAACTCCCTCTGCAACCACTTTAATACCTAAAGAATGAGCTAAAGAGCATACGCCACGTAAGAACGTTTGGTTGTCTTCACTAAAACTAATATTGTGGCAATAAACCGTGTCAATTTTAATCATCTCAAGGCCAAGTTCTTGTATTTTAGTGAGCTTAGTAAACTCAGCCCCCACTCTTTTAAGCGCAACTTTGGCGCCAATACAGTGTACTTGCGAACAAAAGCTTCTAAACAAACTAAACTCTTTCACTGCAAAACCCGCTCTTACCTCAAAACATAAGCGTTTAGCTAAATTCGGGTAAGCAGAAAGCCCTGTTAAAATAGAGGCCACAGCCATGTCATCTCGCAAAGTATCGGCGCTCAGCTCTATGGCAAGTATTGATTCATCCTCACTATCACCATATTCAAGGATCATCAGTTTCATTAAACTCCAATCAAGCCTTGCTAATAAGTGCAAACGATGTGCCCATTGGTAGTAAAATCCAAAGCGATATTTTTCACCGTTTAACAGTAAACTCAATGAAATTTGCTGCTGGAGTAACGAGCCACTAAAACTACTGACTGGGTATAAGGCAATTTCAAGTTGATTCTCTTTAAGTGCAGTTTCGATTGTTGTGCGCCATTGGTCGGCATCAATATGTTCTTGATGAACCGGCACATTGTCGTTAATGCATGCATTACATCCTGGCTGGGCAATAGCAATTTTTAATAGCTGATCAACGCGTGTTAGTAACTCTCCTCGAGTATCATCGGCTTTAATAAGGCTACAACTATGAGACACCCCAAGCTCAACTTGAGCAAACTCTGCTACTAACTGTTTGTGTATATTTAGCACATTATCGCTGAGTGTTTTTAGCTCGCTGACATCACTAAATAACACTAAAAAATCGACATGCGACATACGTGCAATTTGGCTCTCACGAAAACTGTCTTCGTTTGATTCTAAAAACACCACTAACGACTCTGAAAAACGGCGTAAAAATGACACCATTTCAACTCGCCCCACTTGGTCAGATAATGCATCTAGATTAATCACTCTAAACAGAAATAAAGCACCGTGTGCTTGTGAGTTTTGTAAAAAGGTATCGAGCGTTGCATTAAAATACTCACGATTAGCAAGCCCCGTTAAATCGTCGTGCTGACTTTTAAAGCGCATTTCTTCTAGGCGTCGGCGGTCTTCTTTGACTGTGCGACTAAAGCGAGATGATAATTGGTTCATTGACGTGACAAGCTTGGCAAACTCGTAGGTTCTTGGCACTTTTGATTTAATAAAGCGCTTTTCACCCAGCGCCACCGCTTGTTTCATTACATCGCTCAATGGACTTAATATTTTTGATAAGAAATAAGCACCAGCAATACATGCAGACACCGCAACCGCTAAAAAGCTATAAAATAAATGTACGGCGCTCTGCCACAGTGCATCTTGCGTATACTCGCTGTGGCTTTCGACATATAACGTACCAAATTGTTGCCAGCCATCGCTGACTTGCGCGATGCCCGGCGCCACATTTAGCGAATATAAATGCCGAAACCAACGGGGTGCATTTAGGGTTAGCTCACCACTGTAAATGCGTTTTATTATGGTGTCGCCTTGGGGGTCTTTGAGCTCAATACGATGGTAGTACCCGGTATCAAAAGTAGCCGAAATAAGTAACTCTATTTCCACCGGATCTTTATTCATTTGACTCAGCATTAATGCCAACGAGTTAGCATTATCGACATTTTTCATTCTAAGCTCAGTGGTAAAGTATTCTTTCGCCGAGCTGGTACTAATCAGCAAACTACTTACAAAACCAATAATGATCACCGTTAAAATGGCAATCCACAATTCCTGTTTTAAGGTAATGGTTTTATTTCTTTTGCGTTTTAACACTTTAAATACGCTCACCATTTAACTCCTTCTTTACGCGTTTGCTCTAAAATATGACGCCAACGCGATAGTCTCGCGGTTGGATCTGCCACACTTTGCGTCGAATTATTTGCCCAAAGGCCTTTACTATTAAAACTAAAAACGGGACTAAGATCGGTGCGTTTGGCTGCAGGCAGCACCTTAACAATCAAACTGTCTAAAATAAGGGGTTGGGCATTAGGCTGAGTAAAATAACCGAGCACCATATGCGCTTGGGTTTGCCGAGTACCGGGGAGTTGGGCTTTAACATAAATAAGCCTAAGTTTGTCGTCACTGATACCCAGCGCACGTAAACTCACATACTTGGCAATCGCATAATCTTCACAATCCCCCAACCCTTTGCCCATGGTCTCGAGAGGGGTCGCCCAATAGTCGTTTTGCTTCCAAAGTTCTATATCAGTTTGATAACGAAGTGTGCGGGCAAAAAAGTCATTCACAACTAAAATTTGCTGCTGCTCGGGTAAGCCTGCAGCATGTTGCAGCATGCCCTGCCACTGCCTGGCGACAGTCACTCGGTTAGCACCATAACGCTGTTGCATTTGTTGGATAAAGGTTGAAAACTCAATCACCAAACGCTCAGCAAGCGCGACGCTCGTTAAGCATAAAACCAAAAAAAAGAGGATCGAAAAAAAGCGATAGCGCCAAGCAAAGCGGCATGCACTCACAATGCCTTTACTGAGCATAGGCCATGCCAAAGAACAGAACAGCTTGGTTTAAGTAACGTGTTATCACCAGTATGCTTTTATTAAAACCGACAGTCTTAAAAGCATAGCACCCAAGCTGCAACTATGAGAATTTAACGGTTAATAATAAGTCACTTTTTTTACTTCACGCGGCTTAATTTCACCAATATAAAGGTCGTGAACGCGTTTCATATCTAGCTGTAATTCGGTTGCATACGTATCGCCTACAGCGTAGCTTTTGATCACCTGAGCGCCTTTGATCACCCCTTGCACTTGGCTTTGCAATTGATCGTTGTGCGCAACACTATTTTGCACCGTGGTGCCGGCGGAAATTTTTTGCCCATAAACTTGCTCAGCCAGCTCTCGGTAGGCTTCAAGTTTAGAGGCTTTAATTGCAAGCAGCGCTCGTTGCGATTCACTGCTGCCTGGCTGCGCACTAATAGGCGCGTAACCCACCGCTTTTAGTATTGGGTAGTCATCTGGTTCAATGTAAGTATACTCAACATGCTTATCAAAAATACTGCTACAGCCCGTTAATGCTGCGCAGGTAACAAGCCCAATAAATAGAAGTGCTCGCATAATTTGCTTCCGCTTAAAACTCATTTGTCACAAATATGCACGTTTAATGCCACTTCTGGTACATTCCTTGCTCGTTTAGGCTAATCAATAGTTATCGGTGCTAGGTGTCAGCATGAAACGTAAAATTATAGCCAGTTTACAAGGTATCGGATTAGCCTTCACAATTGTGTTTTCAAACAATAGCTTAGCCCAATGGTTTGAGTCTACAGGGCATGCCGTAGTGAAAAATGGCGACACGAGTCAGGCAAAATCAGCCGCCATTAAAGATGCGATCACCCAAGCATTGGTGTTTTCAGGGGCCCGTGTAACGTCTGTTCAAACCCTTGTTGACGGGGTTTTGACACAAGATCAGTTGAAGATCAGCAGTCATGGCGAGATCCAAAAAATAGAGTTAATCAGCGAAGACCGTCATAACGACACCTATGCCATTACACTTCGCTTAGATATATTCCCTCAAGCTGAAGAATGCCCTGCAAATCAATACACTAAGTTTATCGCGGTTACACAAAGCCAATTAGTAAATCGTGAACAAGCAAGAATGGGCCAAATTTTTGACGTTAATAAAGCGATCAGTGAGCAACTGTATGCCAGTTTAAGTAATACGCAAATGGCAGCCAAGCCAACAGCCTATTACAACGTGCCTCTTAGGGTTGATCACTTTTTTACCCAACAATACGATTACAGTAATGCCCTACTTGAAGAAATAACCAGTCGCAGTAATTCGCAATACGTGTTGCTTAGCCGTATTCGCGACCTGTCGGTTAATCAAAAGCTCAACAACGACTATGCATTTTGGCAAGACGACAGCTTTAAACGTGCTTACAAAGTCGATTATGTTTTATTTGATGGCACAACCTATGAAAAACTGTGGGAGAAAAGCTATCAAGCAGAAGGGGTCTGGCCGTACAAAAAAACCGATATCATCGATGTTTACAGCGATAGATTTTGGGCAACCGATTATGGCCGTGCAATCAGTGATGTAAACCAAACTCTGACCTACGACTTGCAAGCAGCCATGGCGTGTTTGCCCACTCAAGGCAAGATCTTACATATTGAAAACGACACGCTCATTATTAACTTGGGCAAAGCTCATGGCCTGCAACAAGGCCAAATTTTAAATATAGCGCATCACAACTACATTACAGATGCACAAGGTAATAAGCTGCCACACAAAATTACCACTTTAAACCAAGTGAAAGTAACACAGCTGTATCAGCAGTCAGCGGTTGCTACCAGTATCGATAAACAACCTTTGCCCGCGATTCAAATTAACGACATTATAGAACTAGCGGGCGCTGAGTAAGCGTTCGTGTAAGCCCTTATGAGCATTTAGCCATGCGGCTAATTGCTCTACCCCAGCGATATGTGGGTAATGTTTTCGGGTTGCAATCACAATTTGACGCTGCTGATTAGGCGCAATAGACACATAGTTAATACCCGCTCTGGGTGAACACGCCAATTTTGGCACAAAGGTCACGCCATCATCCATCGCCACCAGCGCAAGCAAGGTTTCTAAACTGTTTCCTTTATATTGATTAGACACTTCAACCCCTGCCGAAAAGCAAAACTGCTCAGCTTGCTCTTTAAAACAGTGCCCTTCATTAAGCATCAGTAACTCGCCGCCATTTAACTGTTTTAATGCAACCTCATTATGGCTTGCCAGCGCGTGCTGCTCAGATACCGCGAGTAAAAAGTCTTCTTTGTACAAAGCCGATTTATGATAACTCTCTAAATCTGGCACATCAGCGACAATCGCAATGTCTATTTCGCCCTTGTCGAGGGCGCTTAATATTTGTGCTGTTTGCATTTCTATAAACGAAAACTGTGTTTTAGCGAATGCATGCTTCATTGAGGTCAGTAAAGTAGGTAATAAATAAGGCGCTATGGTAGGAATAATACCCACATTAATTTTACCTTGAAGGGGGTCATGTGAACTCGCGGCCAGTTCTTTTAACACTTGAGTTTGCTCAAGTATTACAATAATTTGGTCAACTAGCCGCTGCCCTTGCGCTGTTATAGTAACGTGCTTGGTTGAGCGGTCAAAAATAGTCACGCCAAGCGCTTCTTCAAGCTTTTTTATTTGCCCACTTAACGTAGGCTGGCTGACATAACATGCATCGGCCGCTTTACGAAAGTGCTGAAATTGGGCAACGGCTTTAACATATTCAAAGTCTTTTAAATTCATATCCGTCTCAAAATGATTAAGCATTATTACTGATTGGTATTACCTATCGTATCAATACAAACAAACGATTGGAACTATTAAGAGCAAACCGTCACAATAGTACTCATCAAATCAAGAGGAATTAAAAACAATGTTAAACAATATCGAAGGTCAAAAAGTACCAAACGTTACATTTGCAACACGTGTAGGTGAGCAATGGCAGTCAATCACCACTGACGACATTTTTAAAGGTAAAACCGTGGTGTTATTTGCCTTACCAGGTGCGTTTACACCCACTTGCTCATCAACTCACTTGCCTCGCTATAACGAGCTTGCAGCCGTATTTAAGAAAAATGGGGTAGATGACATCGTATGTATTTCGGTAAACGATACATTTGTAATGAACGCATGGGCACAAAACCAAGAAGCACAAAATATTACCCTGCTTCCAGATGGTAATGGCGAATTTACTGACGGCATGGGTATGTTAGTAGATAAAAACGACTTAGGTTTTGGTAAACGTAGCTGGCGCTATTCAATGCTTGTTAAAGATGGCGTGATTGAAAAAATGTTTATTGAGCCACAAAAGCCAGGTGACCCATTTGAAGTCTCTGATGCTGATACCATGCTTGATTACATCAACCCAGCGCAAGTTAAACCAGAACCTGTGAGCATTATTACTAAACCTAATTGCCCATTTTGTATAAAAGCAAAAGCATTGCTAGACAGCAAAGGCCTTGTGTACGAAGAAATTGTATTGGGGCAACATGCGTCACTTACTAGCTTAAAAGCCTTGTCTGGTCGTGAAACTGTACCACAAGTATTTATTGGTGGTCAGCACATTGGCGGCTCAGACGACTTAGAAAAACATTTTGCATAAGCAATGCAAAACTTCCTTTAAGGGCTACTTTGTAGCCCTTTTGTATTTGCGCTATTTAATCGTTATAAACCGCGCTGAATAAACCTTAAATAAAACCTTTAACGATTCTGCCCATTAGAAACCGCAGCCTATTTACCTTACGAACTTTTCCCCTGCTATTTTTAGCACCTTCATACCTAAACATTACTCATATTTATATTGGATATACCTACATTTTTATTACTTCTTTGTTACAAAAAGTACAAAAAAAATCTAAAATAGCCACCGCTTCACACAGTAAACACCGTCGACTCTAAATATGACTAAATGGAACACACAATGAACAAACTGATACTAGGACTCCTGCTCTCCTTGGTAGGATTCAGTAGCCAAGCTTACGCTGAAACAACAGCCGCTATTGACCTACTTAACCACCCCGTCGGCATTATCTGTGTCGCTATTTTTATTTTTGCCTATGTACTCGTTATTCTTGAAGAAAAAATCCATTTACGAAAATCAAAACCGGTTCTTGTCGCTGCCGGTATTATTTGGACCTTAATTGCGTGGCAATACAGCGCCCAAAACATGTCGGACTTAAGCACCAATGCATTTCGTCATGCGTTGCTTGAGTTCTCTGAGTTAATGCTCTTTTTACTGGTCGCGATGACGTACATTAACGCGCTTGAAGAGCGCCGCCTATTTGACGGCCTGCGTAGCTGGTTAGTCGCACGCGGTTTTAGTTATAAACAATTATTCTGGATCAGTGGCGTACTCGCTTTTTGTATTTCGCCTGTGGCAGATAACTTAACCACCGCATTGCTGCTATGTGCCGTGGTAATGAAAGTAGCAACCGATGATAACCGCTTTATTGCAATGTCGTGCGTTAATATTGTTATTGCTGCCAATGCGGGCGGTGCATTTAGCCCATTTGGTGACATAACCACACTTATGGTCTGGCAGGCTGATGTTGTTGCCTTTTCTGAGTTCTTCGTTTTATTTTTACCCGCGTTAGTCAGCTATATTATTCCTGCTTTAGTGATGTCTTTCTTTATTAACAATAAACACCCACAAACAGCCGATGAAGATGTGGAACTAAAACGCGGTGCTATCCGTATTTTATGCCTATTTTTACTTACCATTCTTACGGCTGTGGTACTTAAAACAGCGTTTGGTTTACCCCCTGTTGTAGGTATGATGATGGGGCTTGGTTACTTACAATTCTTTGGTTATTTCTTACGTGTAACCCTACCGGGTTCACTGGCAAGAAAACGTGCTATGGCAGAGCGTGAAGGTGATAAACAGCGTTTAGAGCGTTTAGGAAACGTGGTGCCATTTGATGTATTTAGCCGCGTATCTCGCGCAGAATGGGATACCCTACTGTTCTTCTATGGCATTGTAATTTGTGTGGGTGGTTTAGGGTTTATCGGATACTTAAGCTTATTGTCTGATTTGCTTTATAACAACTGGTCAGCAACAGGTGCAAATATAATCTTAGGTTTAATGTCGGCTGTGGTAGATAACATTCCTGTGATGTTTGCAGTACTGCAAATGATGCCAGATATGTCTCATGGTCAATGGCTATTAATTACCCTCACCGCAGGCATTGGCGGTAGCCTATTGTCAATTGGTTCAGCTGCGGGTGTGGCTCTTATGGGGCAAGCGCGTGGTATATACACCTTTAATAGCCATTTAAAATGGACACCGGTTATTTTGCTCGGCTATTTTGCGGGGGTGGTCACACATTTATACCTTAATACAGGTTATTTTAACTAACTCAGAAATACGCCCTCGGTAAAGCGCCGAGGGCTTACTTCTTTATTTGCCTTTTAAAAGCACGAGGCGACAGCCCGAACCAATGTTTAAAACTGCGGCTAAACACCGAGAACTCTGCATAACCAAGGTTCAATGCCAAGGTGGTCATCGACATATTACTCATTTCGAGAGTACGTAACGTAATTGATTTTCGTGTTTCATTTAACACTTCCCGAAAGCTCGTACCCGCTTCTTTGAGCGACCGCTCTAACTTTTTAGGGTGCATACCAAGGTTTAAAGCCACGCTGTCTTTATTGCATTCACCTGTCGGTAATAACATTGTAATGCTGTGCTTAACTAAATCGCTAATAGGTAGCACTACAGATGCACTGTTTAGTTGAAATTGCTGATTAATAATGTCGGTAATTAAATTATCTGGACGAATTGGTTTTTTCATTAAAATATGCGACGAAAACAATAAGGCATTATTTTGAGCCTGTGGCACAACTTCACATTGAAACATCTTTCGGAGTATTTTTTGCTGTTCGTGGCTAATGGCTTGCTGTAAACAAATACACTGAAGCTCAAAATCAGCCCCCGCCATATCACGTAAAATACGGTAAATAAGCGCAATGCTTAATTGCACGACTTGTGTGCTGCGGCTTAACTCGTTTATCACTAAACTTATTTGCAGCTCGCATTGCTTTGCCGTCAAATGTGTTAGCGCTAGCTGCGCCCCTTGCACATGCATAAATGAATATTTACGTGCAATACTCAGGGCTGTCGCAATATTTTCTTGCTGCGCCATATGTGCGCCAATTAATCCTAACGCGCGGATCCCTTGGCGTAATCCCAACTTAAAACCAAATAAAGGGTCGGCCAGCTGCAGCGCCGTCAGCTCTAATAAGTGCGATACTTTTTCGTATACAATCATGTTATCAGCGTCACGCAAGTGGCTAGGTAAAAAACCCGCTTGTTTTAATAAGCTAATAGGGTTTGCACCCAGCTCATTCACCAACTCTTGATACCCAGCTAACGAACCTGCACGTACACAATAGTCCATGTTAATGCTCTTATTGCTTTGTTATGTCGCAATTTATCATGTTTTTGTCGTAAAAAGTCAAGATATACCCTGCCAGTTTACTTAGTGTAGATAGCACACAAGGTGAAAACCTTTCCCGTTCAATTGAGGATACACATATGAGCCAAATGAATTCGGTCGCTATGCAAAATGGCCAACTACATGTAAAACAAATAGCCATTCCAACACCTGGGCCTGGACAAGTACTTGTAAAAAGTCTTGCGTGTGGAATTTGCGGATCAGACATTCATATTACTCGCCATACGAGCGATGTATTTGATATTTATAAGAACCTTGGCATCATGGATAAAAGCGCAGGGAACGATCAAGAAGTATTACTCGGCCACGAATATGCCGCTGAAATTGTTAGCTACGGTCCAGATACAAAAGGCGAGCTTACTGCGGGCACACGCGTAACATCGGTGCCTATTTTAATGTCGGCAGGCGGTGCTGGAGTTGGAGTAACACCCGGTATATATGGTGCTTACTCTGAGTACTTTATTGTTGATGAAGCGCTATTATTACCTATTCCTGATGGCGTGCCGTCAGAAGCGGCCGCCATTACCGAGCCTCTTGCTGTGGGCTTGCATGCCGTTAATCGCGCAAACATGAATAAAGATGATGTCGCCGTTGTCGTAGGTTGCGGACCTATTGGTCTTGCCGCTATTGCCGCTCTAAAACTGCAAGGCGTAAAACATATTGTTGCCTCTGACCCGCAAGAGAGTAAAAAACAAATCGCCCTTGAGTTTGGTGCAACACACTACGTAAACCCCATGGCCGATGACGAAGTAACAACAGCGGCCACACTCGCAGGCGATCACAAGGTAGTAATTTTTGAATGTGCAGGTGTAAGCCGTCTACTAAACGACTATATTTTGCGTGCGCCAGCCAAAGCAAAAATTATTGTAACAGGCATTCATACCGCACCACTCGAAGTGAACTTTGCGTATGCAACCGTAAAAGAGCTCGACCTTATTTTCTCTTATTACTATCAACCTGAAGAGTTCGCGCAATCACTTGAGAATATCGCCTCGGGCAAAATAGCGTGGCAAAAAATGCGCACCGGCAAAGTCGGCATCGACGGTGTACAAGGCGCATTCGATACCTTATTTAAACCAAACGACCACATTAAAATTATCATCGAACCATGGCGCACAGGTGCATTAGAAAAAGTAACAGATTAGTCATCACAATGACTAAAACGGGGGGTTATTCGGGTTGATATGCAACTTGGTAGCCCCTAAAACCAGCAAACAGATATTCTAAAAAACCGATAAGTAAAAACCTTCGTTACCCGCTTTTATCCATGGCGTTTAGAAAAACCTAACTCAATCACTTTAAATAGCTAAAGCCCTATTATGCGGTTTAAGCGAACAACAACCGCTCATTAGCTATATAAATCCCATTAATGTAAATTGCTTGCAAATTCAGGAAAATGACCCAATCACTCGTTTTATACTGTAAAGAAAAGCGAGCACCACTGAGTTTTAATAACACTGGTAATTAGTTAACAAGTTTGTTAAAAGTAAACCAATAAGAAATACAAGCTACATTGTGGTAGAAAAACAAGTGATTCGCTCGCTATAAACATGTTAGGTGAATAAGGAGGTTGTAGCAGGATGCGAATCATAAAAATACTATTATGGCTTAATCTTATATTTTTTATGTTAATACCATCATTCCGCTATTTCTTTTATAACTCAATGTATAAAATCCTTACGGTATTTCAGATATCATTGAGTTATTACTAGGTTATTGCTTCATATTTGTAGTTTTAGTCTCAATAGCTATATTGCTCTATTTAATGGTTAAGAAAGATCTCATTATAAAAAAGCAATGCGGGCTATTCATCGTATTTTTTATTGCTCTTGTAATGTTGGTAAGTCCATTGCACAATCTAGCAGCTCGTTTGGCGGTATAATTCGCCTAATAAGATAATTAATAGGACAAAAACAGTTGGCTGTTTTCGTTCCCAACATTTTAGCCAACAATTTTTTGCCCATTATTAGGGCGTTACAAGCAAAAGGAGCTCGAGCAATTAAGCTAATATTGTTACCAGGTATGGATGGGACAGGTAAGCTATTTGAGCCAATTTTAGCTTCATTACCGTCAAATCTTGATGCGCAAGTTATTACTCTATCGAGCCTACAGGGTAACGATATTAAGTCTCAAGCAGAAGAAGTCGCAAGATTAATAGGTAAACAAGAAGTCATCATATTTGCTGAATCTTATTCTGGTTCAATAGCATACGAATTGGCCCAGTTTGAGAGTGTAAATATAAAACATATTGTTTTTGCAGCAAGTTTCTTATCAAGGCCATCATACTTCAGCAAATTTGGCGCTATCACTCCTTTATTTATTTTAAGATTAAATTTAGTACCTTCATTTATATTAAGCTGGTTGTTTTTTGGTAGTTTAAAACGTAATGATCAAGTAAAGCTATTTAAGCAAGTATTAAAGCTGGTAACTAATAGCACCTTAAAGGCGAGGTTAAAAATTATAGCTTCGCTAACAGAACCAGAGAAACAGATTAAAGTCCCTTGCACATATATACAGGCAACAAAAGACAAATTAGTTAATCCAGAATCTATTACAGTTTTTCAAAGGCTATGTGTAAACTTGAAAACCGAAAGAGTAATTGGTGGGCATTTTATTGCTCAAAGTAACCCAAAAAAATGTGCAGAAGTGGTATCTGAAGCATCGGGCTTATAACAAGTGGCTGCTACGGAGTGGTTAAATTGAAATCATTATTTATACTATTAATCCTGCTTAGTTTGGCAGCATGTACTGAACCTATGAAGCCTGGTATCAGCCTTAGCGGGCAGCCTAGAGCCCTCCTATTGAAACGGTTTGAAGCTGAGAATATTAAGTACGAGCTTACTGGTGACGGAACTATCAGATGGTCTGAAAAGGATCAGAAAAAAGCACAAAACCTTGTTTTAGAAGTACTCAACAATTCTAAAGATTGAGATGTATAACTCGTAAAACAAATGCATTAATGAATGGGCGTTACCGCCGCCTACCTCTGGCACAAAGCTCCCTAGTATAACTTGGCTATAAAAGAATATCGTTGGATTTTAAAATCTCAACTCACAATGCTAGACATGCGCTATTAGGAAAAAATGTGAGATTGGTAGCCCCTACAGGAATCGAACCTGTAACTGCCCCTTAGGAGGGTGAGGTAAGCAGGATTCTCCATATATCTCCATGTACAACCAAGCACAAAAATAAAATTTAAATATATGATTTTTAATAGGTAAATTTAAAGTCATTTTTATACCATTGTTCTTTGCTGTTCTTTGTAGCACAATGAGCTTGCTACAAATATGCTACACAGGGAAAGCAGCAATGGCTATAAAAGCTAAAATTACAGCATCGAGTATTAAAGGATTAACACCAGAAGACAAGCGTCTAAATGATACTGAAATTTCAGGTTTCCACGTACTATTACCCCTAAAGGTTTAATCTCTTATTATCTTTTTTATAGACTCCATGGCAAACAAGTAAATTATAAGTTGGGTGTTCATGGTCAAATCACTCCCGCTCAAGCCAGAGATCTTGCTAAAGATAAATTAGCCGAGGTTACAAAAGGCATCGATGTTCAAGCTGTTAAAAAGCAAGAACGCATCAACACAGAGCAAGCTAAGCTTTCAACGCTAGAAAAGTTTCTAGAAGAGAAATACTACCCTTGGCTTAAATCTCGAAACCCAAAAACGATTCAAAAAACCATAAAAGCATTTGAGTCATCATTTAAACAATTCATGAATTATCAGATTAAGGATATTACAGCGTGGGAAGTTGAGAAATGGCGAAACAAACGCCTTGATAGCGGAATAAAACCAGCCACAACTAACCGCCAGATAAACTTAATTAAAGGCTGTTTAAGCCGTGCTGTTGAATGGGGGTTAATTGAGAGCCACGACTTACATAAAGTTAAAGCGCTAACCGTTGATAACTCAAAAGTACGTTACCTATCTAAAGATGAAGAGCAACGTTTAAGAGTTGCTTTAGATGAGCTTAATATTGATTACCTGAAAGCATTGGTTTTGCTTGCTAGAAATACAGGAATGCGTAAAGGTGAACTACTTTCGCTAAAATGGGCAGACATAAATTTAACAAATAAAGTCCTCACTGTTGATTTTCAAAATGCTAAATCGGGTAATTCTCGCCACATTCCACTAAACACAGAAGCCTTCAACACGCTTACTCACTGGAAAGACATATCTGGTGATATAGGCCACGTATTCAAAGATGGTAATCAGCAACCGCTAAACGATTTTAGATACGACTGGGCTAACCTACTTGAGCAAGCAAATATAACTAATTTTAGGTTTCATGATTTACGCCACCACTTTGCAAGCATGCTAGTAATGGCGTGTGTAGACTTAAATACTGTGCGGGAGTTGTTAGGCCATAGTGACTTAAAAATGACGCTAAGGTATGCACACTTAGCGCCAGAACATAAAGCCGCAGCAGTTAATTTGATAGGATAAATTTTAATTAACTCCAGTCTTCCCAACGCTTGCCTCTCGCATGCCATGGTAGCGCTGGTTGGCTTCTAACTTTTTTGCACCGACCATTCTGGATATGAAATGTTTCAATCAGATCAAAAACGCGTCTACCTTTGCGGTTATACCTAATTAAAATAAGGAGAAGAGGCTCAGGAGAAGCTCCCCACTGCTCTTGAACTACATTTAAATTATCTTCGTAGTAATTATTATTTGAATATGAAACAAAGACAGAAAACTCACAGCTTTCTTTTGCAGCTTTTAGTTGTCGCACTTCATTTACCTTTTCAATTTTTCTAGGTTCAAACCACTCCCATTCTAAATTAGAAATTACTTTCTCGTCATTGTCTTTAATTACAGCATCAGTCCTATTTCCGTGTTCGAAATACATAAAATAACCAAGAAGATCTGAGGCAGCCCTAGCACAAATACCAATATGTGTTGTCCACTCAGCTCTTGAAGCAATTTCTTTATGCTCTTTTGTTAATGGGAAATCCCTGTACCATAGAACATTAAATAATGTAATAAAATCTTTAGTTATACGTTTCAACTTTTTATCCTATTATAACTAATAAAAATTTCTTCATATTTCTAAATAGTCATATTCTAGTGTAAACAACTTCTCTTCTGATACTGTAGCTTTTCTTAAGTAGATTTTAGGCTCAGTTCCGTTCCTATTTTTATTAAGATCAATAATGATTTTTTTAATGAAATCAAGTTTTGAAGGCGGAAAGTTGACCCCTAGTGTAATACCTAAAACTCTTGCATTTATTTTACTTCTGTCGGGATTTGGAAAGCTATGCCTTTCGTAATAAACCTTGCTAACCTGATAAGATATCAGGCGAACTTCCTCTTCATACTCCCACTCTTTATTTTTCGTTAGCAAATACTGGTTAAAGATAAATTTGTCTTTCTCAACTTGCCTTTTCTGCCCATAAGTATATTTTACTTCACTAATACCAAAGCCCGAAGGTAAACCACGCCCAAACTCATATTCAACCATAATACCTTGATGATCACCTGTGTAATGTGACCACATCAGCATAGAGTTATCATTTTTAGAGAAGGAACAGATTCTATAATCTGTATCAATGAAGTGTTCTTCCCCAATATCTGAAATGCTAGGCATTTCAATAGGATCATTTAACTGTTGCTTTTCTGGAAGATAAAAGTATTGATTAATCAATGAATCAAGATAATTCAGATTCAACGGCGAATATTTAAACAGCGATGTATTTTGAAGAGAAATATTGTCATTCAATTGGAAAGAATTAACCAGTGCAATATTATACTTATGTCTCCAGTAATAATATTTTTCGTCTTTCAAGTTTTTATCTAACTTTCTAAAAGAAGATAGAAAATTACCTATAACAATATCATCATATTCTTTACACTTCTCCATTATTTTTAGAGCCATTAAATATGATTCACAAGCCTTATCATGCTTTCTTATTCTATCAAAACTAATCCCTAACAGGTTAAATGTGACGATAGTAGGTTTATTATTTTTGTGGTAAATCTGAATACTATTAATTACATCTTCAAACTGATTTTCATTAAAACTGGTTCTACACTGATATACAAACATATCATATTTGGAAATATTATTGGAAGAATCCTGCTTGTGCATATCTAGTTCGTCTTGATCAAATTTTTTATCCCACTTCTTCTCTATAACTGATAACTCATAGTGTAAGTCGCTATATAAGTAATGAGCTATAAGATCAGGATCTTCAAGAAGTTTTTCTGCATCTTGAAATAAACCTTGTATTGCGATGCGAAACTTTAAATCCTCCTCTTTAACGAGCTTATACATTAACTTCATACAAAGAAGTTTAACTTCAACTGCTTTTTTTAAAGCACCGTCATAGTTACTTCGTTTCACTTCGTCATATATAGTTTGATCTAAACGAACACCTAAAAATATTTGTGACATCAAGTAATAGCACTTTGTTTCCGAACTGCCTTCAATATGTTCCCCCCACTTTTCTTTAAAAATATTTATAACTTCCTTGTACAACTTTGCCTTAAAAGCGATTTCAATAATTGACGCTTTGTTTAAGTACATGACACCTGTTTTTTTCCTTTTAATAAGTTCGTCAAACAAGTGAGCATAGTTGTAATCTAAAAACTCGTCTAAATCATAGTCTGAGACTTTTGACATTGCGGATTCATACGACAAAGCATTTGAGCTGACATAGCTTTTAAGCACTTGCACATCAGAATAGGAAACGTCGTCAATTAGATAAGCCCCTTCGCTATGTCTTTCTGTTTTGCAGAAAGCTCTAAGGAGGATGTTGTTTACTGATTTGCTTTTCTTTACTCGTTTGTCATTTAAAATTTCAATTAACAGATTCCATTTATCTTTTTGGAATTCAAAGCTAACAATTAAAACTTCACTTAAACAACGGTTTAAGTTTAAGAAGTCACATTGTTCATAATAAATCATAATTGATTTTAGGAAAGCGTCTTCGTCTTTAGTATTTCTGAATATTGCCCACCATGCATTTGCATTCTCATCATTTTCTAAAATAGCCAGTTTAAAAAATGAATCTGAAATATAGCGTTCGTTTTTGTAGTGAAATACGCTCCTAGATATTCGACCTAAATACTCGTAAGCTCGATCAATACTTCCTTCAACTTCACATATTTTAGATAAAATCTCAGCTGTTGGCTCAGACTTAAGATCTCGCACAAAATAGAGATACCCTAGATAGTTTTTATTTTGTTCTAAAGCCTCTGCCTCTTCTAAGAAATCCAAAGCTGAAAAGCGACCATTACGTATCAAATCTAATACTTCATTGTCATCCATGATGTTCTCCTTTTAAAAATATAACTTAGGGACTTATCCCTAATTTGTAGTTTCCAGACCTCTCAACTATCAGTTGTAAGCATAAATCTTAGAACAAAAAGTAATACATCCTATGGTAAATTTTTGTATTAAGATAAGATACCTATGAATCAAATGGTTAGAAAAGGATTTTACTGTGAAGAAATACTACAGACTTTCTGAACTAGATAAAGCATTCGGTATATCGGTTGATGACGCACATTATCTCAATTCAGAAACTGATGTTTCATTTTGCCTCTATTGTAGAACCTCAGACATTATTTTAGGTGGTTATAAGGAGTCTAAGTTTTTTGGCTTTGGTAAGGCTACTTATTCTGGTTTAATCAAATTAACTAAAGCACAACAAACAACAATTTTTGAAAGTAAAAAGCTTAGCTTAACTAAGTCGACTCTTTTGCAGAAAGATAAAATAACTAACTACAATAGTGGCTATCCCTACTCTATAGAGCTACCAAACAAAATGTTTGAAGGTTGGCTTGCAGCACCTTTAGAAAAAATACAGCTAATAACTATTCCTTTCTGTTTTCAGCCTGAACAACGACAGAGTATGCTAAAGCAGTTTTGCAAAGGGATTTTTGACATATCTGAAAATAAAGAAAAGCTAAGAGAAAAAGCATCTGCTGTTTTTGATCCATCCCAACCCATACCTCCTGAGTTATTTCCAACGTCAAAAGCATTCTCATTTGATGATGTTTGCATTGAGCCTGATGAAATCGAAAAGGCTAAACGTTACTTATTTGGCAATAAAGAAGAATCAACAAGTAATACCAATATCCGACTTATTGATGCCATGCTGATTAATATGCTTAATGAATTCCCTAACGATAGACCAAGCCAAACTTGGGAAAAGTTAAAAAATGACATCACAAATGACCCACGCTCATTTGATACTGACGAAATCATTGATGAAATAGGCGAAGATACATTGTATTGGTATAACTCAAGTGCTGAGTTACAAAAAATGAAGAAGAAGAGTTTTTATAACTTAATTAAAAAATTAAAAATAAATTAAAAGTCATAACTCCTAGAAGGACTCCTAGGAGTTCACTCACCTCTTAAAGTCCTCCATGAACTTAAACGTACATGGAGGCAATCATGCCAACAACAGAAAACAAACGCGCATTTTCAGAAATAGAAACCGCTGAATACATCGGTATGAGTCGCTCTTTCCTTCGCCAGTCACGTATGGAAGGAAATAGAACAAATCGCACACCCGCACCACCGTTTATCAAAATTGGTCGTGCTGTTCGTTACTTAAAAGAAGACTTAGATAATTGGCTAAATAGCTTTAGCCGTTTAGAGCATTTAGGCCAAGATCCGCATGGTGCTGATCATGCCTAAGCTATCTAAAGAGCAAAAGAGACTTTTAGTTTGGTTAGCTCAACCAAATAATCATTTAGAAATTTGTCGTCAACAAGGCCATTCACTAAATCAAGTGAACGGCCTAAAGACCTATACTGATGAATTTGGCAACCCTTACAAGTTTGATATTCGTACCCTCAATAAACTTATAAGCGAAACCCTAGTTTTCAGCGAAATAATTTACCCATTTGGACTTAAGCACGAGCAATACGCTTTAACAAAACTTGGCTTTGAGTTTGTTGAAAAACTACCTAAATCAGTTCAATGAAAACATTTAAAGAAAAGAAGATAGCAAAAGCTATCTTAGACCAAGATACAATACTCGCCCCATACATAGCGAAAGTAGATAAATATGATGCAGCCTTTATCATAAAAAGGCTTTCGCCTTTTTCAAACCTGATTAAAAGCACTATTCTATTTCAGGCATTTAATAAGCCAACTCCTGTCGAACGCAACAGGCATATTCTGGCAACAACAAAAACCTTGTTTGCTCTTTTACCAGCGAAACTGGCTCACTTGTTTTTTTGCTCTGACGACGAAATTAGTTTAAAAGCTAAAGAGTGTTCAAGTTATTGCCGCCAGATTGCCATTAGCCCAGAAAAGGTTAATTTCATTCACTACCAAGCATTACACGCACAGCGAAATGAGAGCGAATTCAAGCGAACGAGTTCACTGTCATTTCGTACTGCTAATAGTGCAAATAGCGAAACTAATAGCGAAAATTTCGCTGCTATTCGCCCTACTAACAACGAATTCGATAGCGAATTCGCTCTAGCAAAGCAAAAGTCTCTTTATGAGTACTTATCAAATTTCGCTATGAATATCGGCGTTTCGCCTATCTCTATCGAAAATAATATCGAATTCGTTGGTTGCATTAAGCGCTATTCAGATAATCGTTGGTGGCTGCGCCGTATTCGAAAACTGATAAACCAAGCAAACGAAAAAGCAGCGATACACTTAAACTTCGTAAACAGCAAAAGGCAAATTTACGCCAGTGATGTAACTACTCGTAACCGAATAGCACAACATACTCGAAACGAAAACTTGCTTAGCTCAACGTATATCTTAAACGAGCAAGGCCAACGTTATTCACTAAAAGAAATATCAGACCTAAATGTATCGAATCCAAAAATTCGCAAAGACGAATTACTTTGTCGTGCCAGAGGGTTTGAAAACCTAGCAAAAGACTTAGGTCACGAAGCGCTATTTATTACCGTAACTTGCCCCTCTAAATACCACCGTGCCTTTTCTAAATCTGGTGCGCCTAATCCTAAATGGCAAGGGTTAATGCCAGACCAAGCGAACAGCTATTTAAATCAACAATGGCAAAAAGCCCGCGCTGAATTCAAACGTCAAAATATTGCTCCTTATGGATTTAGAGTAGCTGAACCACAACATGATGGAACACCGCATTGGCATATGCTGTTTTTTATTGAGGGCGAAAAGCTAGAAGCATTAAAAGCTATTATTCGTCATTATGCGTTAGAAGTAGATGGTGACGAAAAAGGCGCAGCCGAAAACCGCTGTGATTTTAAGCATATCGACCCAAATAAAGGCTCTGCCACAGGTTATATTTTAAAATACATAGCGAAAAACATTGATGGTGAAGGTGTTGGCGAGGATAAATTCGGTAACGATTCGCTACTAGTAGCCCAACGTATTGATGCGTGGGCATCATGTTGGTGTATTCGTCAATTTCAGCAAATTGGTGGTGCGAGTGTATCTGTATGGCGCGAACTTAGACGCTTACGTTCGATGTTCAAAGGCGAAAGTAATTCGCTATTAGAACAAGCGCGTTCTGCTGCTGATAATAGCGACTGGCAAGCTTACACGCAGGCTATGGGAGGCTTAAACATCAAAAGCAAGGATAGACCTATAAAACTTCATTACGATGTTAACGTGAATGAAGAGACAGGCGAATGTTCACAAAGCTATTACGATGGTGAGTTAATCCAAAAAGTAAAAGGTCTTTGGTTTGCGGGTAAAACCTTTGTTACCCGCTTCTACCAGTGGCGTTTAGAAAAAGCATAACAATATTATTTTAATTCGCTAAAGCTCGATTATGAGCTTTAGCTACCAAGTCATACACAAAGCATTGTTTTGATGCTTTTCAGAAGACCTAAAGCTATAAAACAAGCTTTAGGTAGTTCAAATCCTCTACCCAACTTCAAAAATAACCTTTAGCCACCCACTTGCCAGAATGGCAATAAAGCTCTTACTTGGAGTTCTGTAAATAACTGTACTTTAAGATTATGTTTGTCTCGTTGATGATCCTTCCTCTATGAATAAATACAGTTCCAAATAACAACACTATCTTTATTTCTATATACGAATACTGAAATAAGTCAAAATAAAGGCTCTCTAATATATGGATTTAAGGAACTAAATTGAAACCGTTATGTATTTTTTGTGGTAAACCACCACAAAATAAAAATAAAGAGCATATTTTTCCTCAATGGTTACTTAAGCTTACAGGTTATGATAAAGGAAAAGCCTCTGTTGGAAGTAATTGGAAAACAGGCGAAGAATTTATATTCAATATGAAGGCATATACGTTTCCATCATGTACTTCTTGCAATACTAAGTTTGGAGAAATCGAAGGTAAAATAAAACCTATCATTGAGATGTTAATGAAAGACCAAGATGTTACTGCAACTGATCTTGAACTACTTTTGGATTGGTTTGATAAAGTAAGAATTAGTGCATGGCTTGGTGTTAAGTATATGAATAGGGATATATTTAATACAAACTCTCATTATTATGTTAACACCCGAGTAGGTCTAAAAGATCGTTATTTATCAATAACAAATACGTATAAAGAAGAGAAAGAATTAAACTGGTCTGGTGTCAATACTATTGCTTTTATGATGAGCCCAACGGCATTTAGCTTACGTATAAATAACTTAGTCTTCGTTAATTGCTCTTCTGACTTTCTAGTATCTAAACAACTAGGCTTTCCATATGTAGCTTTTGAGATTCCTACCCCTAATAAGAATACTATAGATGCGCAATTTGCAATGCCAAAAAAGCGTGTGGCAAGAAGGATCTTCAAGACCCATACTTATTCACCAAAAATCGAAATTGCGCAACCTATATATAAAGTCACAAGTAACAACTTGCAAGAGTACTATGATAATGATTACGTATCTGAAAATTCATATGAAAAAGGTGTTGGAAAAATATTTGTATCCCGCGGTTCAGGTTTTAGGCCAATAGAAAGAAGCGAGAAAGTCAGTTTTCATAGGGAAGACCCCAAACCTCAATTCAACCATGTTGAAGTCGTAAGACCGATAATAGAACTTCAGATTGAGTTAATTTTAAGCAAAAAACGTAATTTAAAAAATCTGTCTTCAACACAGAAAAAGCAAGAAATGCAGGCTAAGAAATTTATCATTGAATCACTTGTTGAAACAATGAACCAATATAGATATTAAGAATTTACAAATTCAAAGCATCTTTTGAAATTCTAATAGCCTTTGAAACAAAAAGGCCAACATTTGCAAAGAATCTCAAAAACAATAAAACCTGCTACATATACGCTACACAAAACCGAAACCTAAATAAAATTAAATATAACTCATTGATTTTATTGGTAGCCCCTACAGGAATCGAACCTGTAACTGCCCCTTAGGAGGGGGCCGTTATATCCATTTAACTAAGAGGCCACACTTGCACTGAGTTTTCTAGTGACGGTCACTAGCGGTATGCAACTCGTAAAATTATAACGGGCTAAGGCTTTGGTAATCAAGAGATTATGCCAACCGACTACGGTTTTAGCCGGTTGGTATTAATTTTTGTTAGTTTAGCTGGGCTGTTGCCGACTGTATCGACTCATTTTGCAGCACAAAGTACGGAATTACTTTGTTTGAGGTGGCGACAACTTGCTTGGTGGTTAAGTTGATCACGCGGGCATTCACTTCAACGCCACTGGGGCGATAAATTAAGGTGCCCGCTAGCACATGACTTGCAATTCGGCGCTTAGTTAATTCGTTGATATCGCGTGAAAAAACAAAATCACCTGTTTTATCAATAACCACACTATCGCGCGTCTTAAAATCAATAACACCGTAACCAAATTTTTGCAGTTGATGATACAAGGTTTCTGCCACTTGATTACCAAGTTGGTTACTCTGTTGTAGGCTTTCATTTAAATCGACAAACGAGGTCACGGCTATGCCAAGCTCGGACTCTTGTTGCATGGTGTCGGCTATATCAAGCGCCATTTGTTCAACGTAATTACCTAACGTTTTATAATGCTGATAAGGCTTAAATTGGCGACTATTGGTTTGTAGCTCTGATTCATTTTGCTGCTGAGCAAGTAGCATCATGGTGTTTATATCATAGTTAGTTGGCGCGTTGCTCGCAGTCTGGTTGCTTGGCTCAGGCGCTTGGCTAAGTAACTCACACCCAGATAAACTGAGTGTGATAGCTGCGGTTAATGCAACAAGTTTAAACTTGCTCATAACTTACCTCACTCACTCGCTTGTTTAAGCATAATACCGTCGGTACGGTTGCTACTATCAAGAGCATCAACCACTGACTGCGGAATAAAGCCTTGTGCCGAGCCAACCACGGCTTTGCTGGCAAGCCCAATAATACGTGCATTTACCAACACACCACCTTGGTGGTTTACTAACGTGCCTGCAAGTACGTAATTAAAGTTTTGATCTTGACTCAACTCTAAATAATCACGGCTAAACACAAAATCACCGCTTGGGGTTACACGAATGTAGTCTGTGGTTTTAAAATCAACAACAGGCACACCAAACGTATGCAGTTCGTGCATGAAGCTTTCGGCAATTTGATTACCTAGTAAGCTCGATGTGTTGTATTGATCATCTAAAAAGATAAAGCTCGATACGGCAAGGGGTGTTTTATCACTAACGTATTGAAGATTTTGTGCCATGTCTTGCATTAATCCACGTACATAATGATTTATATTTTTGCGCGTAGGGGCTGCGGTAAAGGTGGTGTTATTTTTAACGGCCTGACTACTTTGATAAACCGACACATTTGTTTGTGGTGCGGCAACCGCGCGCTCACTGCGGGTAAGCTGTGGCTCTTTGGTGTCTATCGTTTGTGAGGGTGACATCATTTGTGCGCAGCCGAACCCTAATGGTAAACATAAGCTGAGTAGTAAACGTCTCATGAGTGGACTCCTAATTAGTATTCACTGCGGTAGATCATGCCACCGCGCTGCTGAACTTTTTCACTTCCCCACATTACATTAATGGGGATCTCGGTACTGGCTGCAGACACGATCCGCTGATCGGCTGCATCCACTAAACGGGCATTAACAATATAGGCATGTTGTTGCCGCGTTAAGGTGCCGGTGATCACAAAGTCAATATTCTGACGTTGGCGCAAATTTTTTGTATTTCTGCTTAACATACTATCGGCAGATGATTGTAAATTTAAATTATTTTCTAATCGGTACTCAATGGTATGGTAACCAAGCTGAGCAAATTGCGTCATTAAGCTTTCTTGAATTTGTTGACTAAGCCCTGCCCCCTGACCTTCTGCAAGGCCCGAATCAAGTGCATCAGCCAAGTAAAAGCTGGTTACAGCAATGCGTGCATTACTTTTAAAAGCCCCTTGAATTCGGCTTAATTGCGAACTTAAATCAGCCACATACTGGTGTACCGTATAAGGCGCCATAACGGCTTTTGGTGCTGCTGTACTTACCACTGGTTTTGGCTCTTCAGAGAGCTTACAACCCGCTAAGCTTAAAAATATTAATGACACTAGTAGACGCATAATTGCCATCCCATATCGAACATGGTTAATTAAAAGCAATAACTGTGCCTACTTAGTATAAATCGTTTTAGCGACGTGATAAGTCGAGTGGTTCGCCTAGAAAAGGCGCGGTTAAACAGTGCTGTTGTAGCTGTTTAGCAAGGTAACAAAACACGGTTGCTTCGTTGTAGTTGGCAAACGGGCCAACACGCAGTGCATACCGTGTTTGTGATTTTGTGGGGCGTTCTAAAAACACAAACTCTAGTTTATCAAATGCACCGGGATACTGTTTTTTCATTATTAACACTTGGCGCTTAATTTGGCTTGGGTCTAAATACACTCCAAGCTGAGCGCCAGCAGGCGCCTGAGCATTTCGCGCTACGGCATCATTGTAGGTTATTGACGCGTTATCGGAATGAGTGTGATCACTCTCAGATGCTTCAGAGAGCGTTTGCACGTCTGGCTTACTATTGAGTTCGGCCGTCATAATGCGTAAATCATTTTCCATTTCGGTTAAACGGGCAATACTTTGCTGCTGTGATTGATATTGAGCCGCAAATTGCTGTATTTGTTGCTCTGTATATATCGGCTCTGGTTGCTGTTGCAGCAACATACATGCAGGCAACAGACTTACACTGGCAGTAATTAATAAGTGTTTGAACAACGTTGAAATTGGCATATTTATCATCAGCTAAAAAAACAGAACTTAAGCACAGCAAATAAAATGCCAGCTTTTAGCCTTTATATCAGCACGCTATAGGTAAATGCGATTATCGGTATAATTACTTACCCAACAATCAAGCCCTTGACGCTTAATGGCTTCACAATCAGCGGTTGCGTTTTTAAGGTATTTATAGCCACCAAATTTTAAACGGTAATAGGTGTTTTGATTAACATCAGCCACTTCAACATTTAATAGCGGTTTGCCCTGAAAAACCTCGGGGGCTAAGGCCTTCATTTTTTTAAATGTAATGGCTAAGTTTTTTTCTGAATTTACTGCAACAAGCTGTAATGCAAAACTGTATTCAGGTTTAACCTGTTCGCTGCTCTTACGCTCGTCTGATTTAGCCATAGAATCTGGCTCTTCTTTAGTAGGCAGCCCAGCTGCAGGTAACGCGCTATCTGTGCTCTCTGTGCTCTCTGTGCCATCTGTGCTTAGCTCAGGCAGCGATTGCACCTTTGCTAATACGCTTTGCTCATTGGCCTGAACATTCATTGACTGAAATAGATGACTAAACGACAAAAAATTAAATAATGTGGTAGGTAATGAATGGTGACTACAACCCGATACAACAAACAGCACCATTAGGCACGTGCTGTAACGCAACGGTTTTAAGCAATATTTCATAAGCAGGATTCTTAAACGTACCATTATATATTTGCTTCTTAATCTGAGAAGACCGTTTGTTAGTACTTACCTGCCTGTAAAAAGCCTGAAATATCGTTTAGATATTAAACAAGAAAACACTAACAAATTGCTTTTTTATTATTATATTTTCAGTACAGTGCTTTTACTAACTGCAATAAAAACTTAGTGACACCCTCAGCTTAAGTTTTCATATACGACAACCTAAAGCAATAAAAATCCGTTTCATTATAGGTATTTTTATGAGTATAGCTTAATTAGCTATTCTACAGTGGGTAACTAAGCACTTTTCTGTAATAACTATCTTAGCAATCTGCTAATACAAAGGTATATCAGAAAAGTCCTTAATTAGGTAATAATCGACAATTGAGCATGACATGTAAATAACAAAAAAGTGCCATATAGGCACTTTTTTTACATCATTTTTAACTAATCAAATAGAATTGATTATTTAACCAGCGTTTTTATGAAGTCGGTGAGCTCATCTTTGAATTCATCGCGTCGTAATGAAAACTCAACAATCGCTTTTAAATAGCCTATTTTGCTACCACAGTCATGGCTTTTCCCTTTCATTGAGTAGGCATCAACGGTTTCTTTTTCCATTAACATTGCAATCGCGTCTGTTAACTGAATTTCATCGCCTGCCCCTGCTGGGGTTTTTGCAAGAAGTGGCCAAATGTTTTTACTTAATACATAACGACCAACCACGGCGAGGTTTGAAGGCGCTTGATCAATTGGCGGCTTTTCAACCATATTTAAAATAGCGGCACTTTCACCTTGTTTAATTTTGGCATCACCTAGGTCAACCACACCAAACTTGTCAACTTCGTTAAGTGGCACAGGCTCAACCATAATTTGGCTTTGGCCTGTACTTTCAAAGCGTCCAATCATCTCTGCAAGGTTGTCTTTTTTTAGATCGCTCGCCACATCGTCAATAATCACATCGGGTAAAATAACCACAAACGGTTCATTACCAATGATTGGCGCTGCACAGTTAATTGCGTGGCCTAACCCCTTCGCTTCACCTTGGCGTACTTGAATAATAGTGACATCTTTAGGACAAATAGACTGTACTTCTGCAAGTAGTTGACGTTTAACACGCTTTTCTAATGTTGCTTCTAACTCAAAGCTCGTATCAAAGTGGTTTTCGATAGAATTCTTACTTGAATGCGTCACTAATACGATTTCTTTAATTCCCGCTGAAATCGCCTCATTAACCACATATTGAATCAAAGGGCGGTCAACGATAGGTAACATTTCCTTTGGAATCGCTTTTGTTGCAGGCAACATACGCGTGCCAAGACCAGCAACTGGGATCACTGCTTTCATTGATTTCTCCTTAAACTTTTTTCTTTTTACACTGAAAACGGATACTTAATTGCATCGTGACACTGATAACCTTCTACTTCAAAATCGTCTTTTGTGACCCAAGTTTCAATGTCTTCAAGTGATTTAATATTTGGATTTATTTTAAGTGTAGGTGATGCAAATGGCTCACGCTTAAGCTGTACATCACGCATTAACTCTAACTGATTTTCGTAAATATGTGCATTTGCTATTTTATGATACGCCTTTCCGGGCTTGTGTCCGGTGATTTGTGCAACCAACGCTAATAACACAAAACATTGAATTTGATTAAAATTCAAACCCAGTGGCACATCACAACTACGTTGATACGAGGTTAAGTATAGAGTATCACCCAGTAATGAAAAAGTGTGCGTATGCATACACGGACGTAAACAACCTAGCTCAAACTCGCCCGGATTATAAAACGTGACAATTTCACCTCGGTCATCAATGCCGTTAGATAAGTTAGTAATTACCTTTTTAAGTTGATCAAGGTGTGTACCATCTGGGCGCTGCCAGCTACGGCCTTGTACGCCGTACACACGGCCCATATCATCTTCACCACGTCGATGCGGGTTTTCGAGCCAAGCTTTATTTTCGTTCGCGTTGGCATTCCATGTCATGCAACCGATATCACGAAACTGTGCCGCACTGTCGTAACCACGAAGGTAGCCTAACAACTCTGCAATGGCTGCTTTATAAAAGCTTTTACGTGTTGTTATAAGCGGAAACTTATTGTTTGCTACATCGTACTCAAGGTCAGCATTAATAACGGTTAAACATTTGGTGCCTGTACGCTTATTTTCGACCCACACGCCTTCATCAACAATGCGTTGACATAAATCTAAATACTGTTTCATTGACTTGCTCTTATTATGCTTTGCTTGCAACGCGTCGTTGCGGCTTCATGTAGGCCCATATTAACAAACCAAGGCCCCCAAATACCATTGGCAGCGAGAGTATTTGTCCCATTGAAATCACACCTGCAAATAGACCTAAATGCGCGTCTGGCTCACGGAAATACTCAACAACAAATCTAAATACGCCGTAGCCTAATAAAAATAAACCGGCGACACTCCCTGCTGGGCGTGGCTTTTTAATAAACCATTGCAAAATTAAAAATAGCACCAAGCCTTCTAAAAATGCTTCGTATAGTTGTGACGGATGGCGTGGTTCTGGCCCACCGGTAGGGAAAATAAACGCCCAAGGTACATCGGTTACGCGTCCCCATAACTCACCATTAATAAAGTTACCTATGCGGCCGGCTAGTAGGCCAAATGGCACTAATGGCACCACAAAATCGCCGACCTCTAACAATGATTTTTTACGTGTCCAGGCAAAGACCATAATTGCGGTAATAACCCCCAGTGTGCCGCCATGGAATGACATGCCACCTTGGTCTATTCTGAATAAATAAAACGGGTTTTCAATAAAATAACTAAACTGATAAAACAACACATAGCCAATACGCCCACCGAGTATTACCCCGAGCATACCGTAAAATAATAAGTCGCTTACTTGCTCTTTCGTCCACCCAGAATTAGGTTTTGCAGCTTGACGGTTTGCCAGCCACATAGCTAAAGCAAAGCCAATTAAATACATTAAACCGTACCAACGTACGCTGAGCGGTCCTACCGAAAAAATAACCGGATCTATCTCTGGAAATTGAAGAGCCATAAAAATAAAAACCTTTAACTAAACACCATTTTAAGCGCAATTATGACAAGTAATAGCGCGAATACTTTTTTTATTGTTGCCACAGGTAAATAATGCGTCGCTTTTGCACCATAAGGAGCAATTAATGACGACGTGACAACGATGCCGACTAATGCGGGTAAATAAACAAATCCGGCAAAACCATCACTAAAGGAGGTTACTTGCCAACCTGCAGACACATAACCAACCGAGCCAAACAGCGCAATGACAATACCACATGCTGCGGCACAACCAATGGCCTTTTTAATATCGACAGAGAAATAATGCAGCAAAGGCACAATAAGTGCACCGCCACCAATACCAATCAGTCCTGATAACGCCCCCATTATTGCACATAAAAAGCCAATTACGGGACCTGAGGGCAATGGTTTTTCACTTGCAGCCTTGGTACGTGTAGATAACACCATGCGTAACGCGATAAACACCACACTCGTGGCAAAAACTAAACGTAATAACTGCTCAGGAATAAAGCTCGCCGCAAAGCCACTCACGAGTGCACCAATACCTACACCGGTCATGACCCAAGGAGCAATTTCCCACGGCACATTAGCATTACGATGATGAGCCAACGCTGAAGAGGTAGACGTAAAAATAATGGAAGCAAGTGAGGTGGCTATGGCAATAACTAATACATGGCTTGAGTCAGCAACATTAAATGATACCAACATGGCGCTCAGTACAGGCACAATAATTAAGCCACCACCAATGCCTAGCAGACCGGCTAAAAACCCTACTACACTGCCCAAAATAGCGCAGTACACCATTAAAAGTATTACGTCATGCATAGCACACTCATATATTCAGTTTGTTATATGTATATACTAAACGAATATATAAACGCTTCACAGTACAATTTACTCTCATACTTGCCCTTGGCTAGGGGTATAAAATAACTCACCCAATTGGTGCTCTATCATAAAGTTACGCGTGAGCCTCAATACTTGCTTAGCGGTAGGCTGCAATAAACATTCGCTAAGCAGCTCCTCCATATCGCTCACTTTTAAGCGACGCAGCACAAATTTAATTTTACTGATTGATGAAAGGTTCATACTTAAGCGACGATACCCCATGGCGATTAGTAATAATGCCCCTTCTGGGTCACCACCAAGCTCACCACATAAACTAAAGGGTAATTCATGGTTTTGGCACTCTTGAGCAACTTTAAGTAGCACTCGCAGCACACTAGGATGATAGGGGTTAAAGAGCTCTGCAACACGCGCATTAGAACGATCAACGGCCAGCATATATTGAGTTAAATCATTGCTACCCACAGAGCAAAAGTCGACTTTTTGTGACCACTCTTCTAGCATGAATATACTTGAAGGGACCTCTAACATAATGCCAATTTCTGGGCGGTCAATGGCTTGCTCTGGGTATTGTTCTTCCAGTTCGAACAGCGCTTGTTCAACTAACTTAATTGACTCGTCGACTTCTTCAGAGCCACTGATCATGGGTAACATTATTCTAAGGTTACCTAAACCGATATTGGCCTTTAACATCGCTCTGAGTTGATCTAAAAATAGTTCAGGATGATCCAAGGTGACGCGAATACCCCGCCACCCTAAGAAAGGGTTCTCTTCTGTGATATTAAAGTAGTCTAATACTTTATCACCGCCGATATCTAAGGTGCGCATTACCACAGGATTCGGGTGATAGCTGGTAAGCACTTCTCGGTACCACTTTTCTTGCTCCGACTGCGAAGGAAATTGCCCCTTTTGCATAAACCAGGCTTCGGTACGATACAAACCCACTCCATCACAAAACAGTTTGTTGTCTTGCTCTGTGTTTAATTCAAGGCCTGCATTTAACAATAAGCTAATGTGCTCGCCATCTAAGGTGACCGCATCTAGGTTCTGCTCTGCGACGAAACGATCATTCAGTAATGTTTCTTGGTATTTTAATTGGCTGTATTCATCGTGGAGCATTTGCGAAGGTGAGATATATAAACGCCCTGCGTAGGCATCTAAAATCATCGGCTTACCTTCAAATTGCAGTAAGGGAACGTCTTCAATACCCCAAATAGCGGGTATCCCCATTGCTCGCGTTAATATTGACGCATGGCTGTTTGCTGCCCCATTTACACTCACCACCCCCGCTAAATGCCCTTTGGGCACTTCGGCAAGCATGGCAGGTGTTAACGTACTGGCAATTAAAATGGTGTCTTTAGGGTAAGGCTTTGCCGCATGCTCGGTATTAACTAAGTGGTGTAAAACACGCAAACCAATGTCTTTAACATCTACTGCGCGCTCTTTTATGTATGGGTCTTGCATGGCGTTAAACTGCGCCACCAGCTTTTCGATAACTATTTTTAATGCGCTTTTTGCACTCCAGCCTTGTTGAAGTTGCTCTTCAACATTTTTGCCTAGGCTTTTTGCATCAAGTAGCTGCTGATACACATCGAATACCGCAAGCGCTTCTTGCGGAATCGAATCGCTTAATGTCATTGATAACGTATTAAACTCGTTGCGTGTTGCCGCAACAGCCTGCGTAAATAATTTACGTTGCGTGCTTATGTCATTGTCTTTTTGCAACTCAATCGATTTAAAATCGAGTTTAGGCAACACCACAAAAGCTTCACCAATGGCAATACCTGGCGCGCTCGACACCCCTTTGAGTACCGAAGTCTGATGCGAGAACTCATCAAGCCTTAAAATCTCTTTGATCTCGGCATGTGCAAGCTGCGATGCAAGTTGTGCCGAAAGTGTAATTAAAAAAGATTCTTCATCGGGACTAAAAACACGCGCTAACTTTTGCTGAACTACAATAACGCCCAGCACTTTTTTTTGATGCACCACAGGCACAGATAAAAACGCGTTATAGCCTTCTTCATTAACTTCTGGAGAGAGTTTAAAGCGAGGGTGTGATTTAGCGAACGCTATATTAATTGGCTCTTCGCGTTGCGCCACTAAGCCAACTAAGCCTTCGGTAAAACCAATTCTAAACTTACCCACAGCATCTGGGTTAAGTCCTTGCGTGGCCATTAATACAAAGTTGTCTTGGCTGTAATCAGCAAAGTAAATTGAGCAGCACTGTGTTTGCATGGCATCTTTTACCATTTGCACAAAACACGCTAAGGCACTGTTTAAGTCCGCTTGTTGCGACACAGCCTCAGCAATTGATCTGAGCGTGGCTAACATGATGCTGCTCCTTTCATTTAGTTGATAAAGTTGCCCTTATCGCTTTTGTCGCCAATTATCTTTATGTTGTTCTCGTTTATTAAACGGCATTGCAAACGGGGCAAACTCTTTCATTACACGACGGTAAACATCGCGCTTGAATGACACAACTTGCCTCACCGGATACCAATAGCTCACCCATCGCCAGTCATCAAACTCTGGATGATGAGTTTTAAGTAAGTTTACATCTTCGTCTTTACAACGTAATTTCAGTAAAAACCATTTTTGTTTTTGCCCAATGCACACAGGACTTGAGTCTCTGCGAATTAAACGCTTGGGTAATTTGTAGCGTAACCAATGTTTTGAACTTGCGACGATCTCGACGTCTTCAGGAAGCAAGCCCACTTCTTCGTGTAATTCTCGGTACATGGTTTGCTCTGCTGTTTCACCATCATCGACACCACCTTGGGGAAATTGCCAAGAGTGCTGACCATAACGTCGAGCCCAAAATACTTGTCCCTGATTATTGCAAATTACAATTCCGACATTGGCACGAAAACCTTCGGCATCAATCACCTTAGTGCCTCATTTGTAAGTCGATTTTTATTGATTGTTCCACATAACCTGCGATACAGCAAACACTTTACACCTTCGCCGAAACCAGATTTGAAATTAGCATTTTAACAAGCGCTTTTAATCAATATGTTAGAAAGCAATTATTACGAAAATACGCGCTTTTAATAAAATAGTAGTTTACAACCGTATTTTTCTCACCTTACCCACAGCTTGTGCATAACTTTTGTAAATCATGCTTATTTTGCAAACAAATCCACAATAGTCAGTTCAAAAAAGCACTTTCTCCACAGAAACTGTGGATAAACATGTTCATATATCTGTATTTATACAAACAACTGTCTAATTAATACAACAGCCAAAAATCAAACATCGACAAAAGTCATTAAATTTCAATATATTAAGATGTTATTCCCACAAAACAAATTGACTATTTTTAACTCACTTTCAACATGCGCAAAAAACACCCAAATACAAAGATATCCACGGCAATGCGCATTTGCTATCATGTTAAGGTTAATAACACAATCAAATAAACGCCGTATGCGACCACTAAAACCAAGCTCAATCAACGAATTAATGCAACGCGTGAATGCAATAGCGGGGCTTACACTCGGCCAGCTTGCAGAGCAGTACCAATTTAAAACACCCGATGACTTGCTGCGTGAAAAAGGCTGGACCGGTCAGCTTATTGAATATGTATTAGGGGCAACCGCGGGCTCGAAACCCACTCCTGATTTTGAAGAGCTTGGTATTGAGTTAAAAACCTTGCCTATTTCGTTTAAGGGTAAACCCTTAGAGACAACTTTTGTCTCTGTTACGCCGTTATTGAACGTAACAGGTCTTACATGGCAGCAAAGTACGGTGCGTAAAAAGCTCAATCATGTGTTGTGGTTACCGATTTTGGGAGAACGCGAAATTCTGCCATTTAATCGTACCATTGGCAGTGGTTTTTTATGGCAACCCAGTGCTGAGCAAGATGCACAGTTGCAACGTGACTGGGAAGAGCAAATGGAACTTATCGCACTGGGTCGTATCGATGAAATTTCAGGACACTTGGGTGATGTCATGCAAATAAGACCAAAAGCGGCTAACAGTAAAGCGCTTACTGATGCTATTGGGCCAAATGGGCATGTGATCCAAACCCTGCCTCGCGGCTTTTATTTAAAAACAAGCTTTACCGGCGAGATTTTAAAACGCCAATTTCAGCTGTAAGGGTCTCCGCTCTTTGTATTTATAAGCGGTTTGTCGTGCTAACTCGTAAAAAAGCCGCGATGATGGTCGTCGCGGCTTTGTTCTAACTTGAATTATTAACGTATTGTTATTTCCAACTTTTCATCTTATGGCCTTTAAGAGCATAAAATAAAATGAATAGATAACTTGGGATCATAACAATATACGCACCTTGCGCGCCCAGCCCTGCTACGTTACCTAAACCAATTAACAGCGGACCTAAAGCACCACCTGCAATACCCATGATCAACAACCCCGATGCAGTGCCAGTTAAGCGGCCTAAACCCGCCAATGCTAATGGCCAAATTGCAGGCCACACCATCGCATTCGCAAAACCAAGTAGCGCGATACACAATAAAGGATCGGGGAGTTCAGGGCCTCCAAATGGCACAAGTAATAGATTAGAAATAATAAACGAGTCATTGCTACCAAATACCACCAGTAGCACGGTGATTATGCCAGCGATACCCGACATTAATAGTGCTGTTTGCTGGCTCATAAAACGTGGGATAGTTGCAATACCTATCGCGTAGCCAATCAACATACACGCCATTGTGTACGAAGTCATAACGGAGTAATCAGCAACGCCAATTTGCAAAGCGTAAGAGCCAATCGTATCGGCAGCAATCACTTCAACTGCGACATACAAAGCAATGCCAACAACACCTAGAACAAGGTGCGGATGAGCAAGTGTTTCTTTTAACTCACCTTTACCATTTGATGACTCGCCTTCGTCAAACACTAAATCAGGAAGAGGCGCAAATTTTGCGAACGCAGCAAATAACATAATAAGACCCGCAATTAATACATACGGCATAATTAAGCTATTGGCCATAATGTCTTTTTGCTCTTGCGACAGTTTACCCGCACCATCGACTACACCGCTTACAACGACCGCAGCAAAGATCACCGGTACGATAACTCCAGCAAACTTATTCAATAAGCCCATAATACATACACGCACCGCGGCTGATTTTTCAGAGCCCATTTTTACTACATAGGGGTTAACAGCCGTTTGAAGAATTGTTTGACCTACACCTATCATAAGCTGTGCAAATAAAAATATTTCGATCATTTGCAGTTTCGCGGCAGGAATATACATTAACGCCGACAGCGCCATGACAGCACAGCCGATCGCCATTCCATTTTTATAACCAACGCGTCTTATGAGCATCGCTGAGGGAATACCTGCAACAGTAACCGCAATATAAAACGAAGAAATAATAAACGAAGCTTGTAACGGCGACAGCTCAAGCATTTGCTGCAAAAATGGTGTAATTGCACCATTAAGCCACGTTATACACCCCAGAATAAAAAACATTGATCCTGCCAATACCATTGGCAGCCAAATGCTTTGTTTTGTGTTGTTGTCACACTCAACCGTTGCTTCCATAATTTTTCTCAACTAGTTATTTTAATTAATTATTTTTATTTGGCTGGCTTTAAAACATCATTGTGCTGTTTAATTTCCATACCAATCACAAAAATTTAATCATACACTAACAAAAATGACAGCGCTATCATTTTGCATTCAGCTAAACGTAAAAAAGCCGTAACTAGCTGGCTAGTTACGGCTTTATTTAAATATTTACAACGGCTTAGTTATTACTTACCAATCGCTTCTTTTGCGAACAAGTGTTTAATTGGTCCCAGGTTATCAACAAGGCTAAGCCCCACACCGCGCACGAGCTTTTTAAGCGGATTAGCACCGGCAAATAACTCTTTTAGTCCTTGCATCATGGCAATGTGTTTTTGCGCATCAAGCTTACGGGTACGTTCATAATCACGCAGCGTGCGTGTACTTGCAAACTCACCCTGCTCATTGGTTAATAACTCAATTAGGTAAGCGGCATCTTTTAAGCCTAAGTTCATGCCAAGCCCGGCAAGTGGGTGAATAGTATGCGCTGCATCGCCCATTAACACGACTTTGCCCGACACCCACTGCTGTGCATAACGCATTTTAAGTGGAAACGCCATGCGCTCACTTTGAACTTCGCATAAACCGCATTGGCCATCCAGTGCAGCCAGTAGTGCTTTATTAAACTCGGTATCGTCAAGTGCTAGTAACTGCTCGCAGTGCACAGGGCTGGTTGACCACACAATCGAATGCGTGTGTTTATCAGGCAGCGGCAAAAACGCTAAAGGGCCGGTTGGTAAAAACACTTGGCGTGCTGTGTGATTATGCTCATCATCGGTTTTTACAGTCGCAACAATGGCATGATGATCATAATCTTTAAACGTAATTGGCATATTGAACTGCTTTCGAATCGCCGAGTTTGCTCCGTCGGCTGCTACCAGCAATTTAGCAATCACAGGTTCACCGCTTTCAAGTGTAATAAAGACATCGGACTCTGTTTGATGTATTTGTTGATAACGGGTTTCGAATAATAAGCTGGCATTACTTTGCTTTTCAAGCTCGCTAATTAAAGCGTAGCGAATAATGTCGTTTTCAACGATATGACCAAGCTGCGGTAAGTCGAGATCATTGTGATCAAAATGAATTTTGCCAAAGCTGTCTTTATCGCGTACATCCATCGAGGTATAAGGCGTGGCGCGTTGCTTAATGATTTCTGGCCACACATTCAGTGACTCAAACAAACTTTGGCTCGCCAGACTCAGCGCACTAACGCGAAGGCCATACTCATCCCCCGGAAGCGCCTGTTTTTCACTGGCATCAATCACCACCACACTAATATTGGCTTTAGCTAAACCAAGTGCAAGCGTAAGGCCTACACAGCCACCGCCAACAATACAAACCTGTGCTTGTTTCATATCCGTTTACCTTGCTTAACTTGACCCATTAACTGTTTGGCTAACGGGGTTTTTAACGAGGAGAATAAATCCATAGAGAAAAGACCAATGCTACGACCAAGCGCAAGCATTCGCGATGAATTTGAAAATAACCGCACCAAGCTGTCAGTTAAAGTCATAACCGTGGCAATATCTTGACTGCGCACTTGGCTATAGTAGCGGGTAAAAGCGTAATCACCTAAATCGCTGCGGTGCGCCATATCACAAAGTAGTTGCACATCACGTAAACCTAAATTAAAGCCCTGCCCCGCAATGGGATGAATAGCATGACCAGCATTACCTATAAGTACAGTGCGATGGCTGCTTAGCGCGTCTACTTTTCCATACACCAGCGGGTAGCTGGCACGCATACCAACTTTACTGAACGTGCCGGCACGATAGCCAAACGACTTTTGCAAGGCAGCTAAAAATGCATCATCTGAAAGCGCCATGTGCGCATCTATATGCTCAGGCTCCATGCACCATACTAACGAGTAACGATTATTGCTCATGGGCAAAAGCGCCATCGGGCCATGCTCGGTAAAGCGTTCAAATGCGTGATGATGATGACCACCCGCCACTTCAATATTGGCAATGATCGCGCCTTGCTGATAAGGGCGCGTATTAAACTCAATATTAGCCAGCTTTCGACTACTCGAATTAGCACCGTCGGCTATAACCACCAGTTTTGCACTCAGCTGTTCGCCCGAACTTAAAGTAACGTTCGCAGCATCGGCTTGGTACTCAAGTTTAGCAACCGTGTCAGGACAAAACAGGCTCACATCTGTGCGAGTTAACTGCTGGTGCAAGCTGCGACCAAATGGATTCACCTCAACGACATACCCAAGTGCATCTTGCGCATATTCATGGCAATCAATGTGGGTTTTACCAAAGTGACCACGGTCAGAAACCGTTACTTTTTCAATTGCAGCAGCAAATTGCGCTTGGCAATCAAATGCATTAATGGATTGTAAGTATTGAACCGATTGCTGAGCCAGTGCAATACTTCTATCATCAAAGCTTGGGTGATAGTTTGCACTTACTTCATTTGCTTCAATCACAGCGATTGATAACTGTTTATTGCTGTGTTTTAGGCCTAATGCACAACTTGCGCCAGCCAAACCACCGCCGATAATGACAACATCAAACTGCTCTGCCACGTTTGCTCCTAGCCTTTATTTGCCTTGCATCACTGCTTCAATGTCACTGATAGTTTTAGGTACTGAGAGTGTCAGGTTTTCATGACCCTCTTTTGTGACAAGTAAGTTATCTTCTATACGAATGCCAATACCTTTGTATTGCGCAGGTGCTTTGGCATCTTCGCTGATGTATAAACCGGGTTCGATAGTTAAGACCATTCCTGGCTCAAATACGCGCTCTTTTTCGTCAAGCTTGTATTCGCCTACATCATGCACATCAAGGCCTAACCAATGGCCAAGGCCATGCATATAAAACGCTTTACAGGCTTGGTTTGCCATTAGCTCATCAAGCTCACCCGTTAAAATACCCAAGTCAATTAAGCCTTGCGTTAATACCGTTGAAGCCAGTTCATTGGCTTTAGATAAACTACCACCGGGTTTCACTTGGCTAAATGCAGCCTCTTGCGCCGCAAGTACAATATTATAAAGCGCGGCTTGTGGCTCACTAAACTTGCCATTCACAGGGAATGTTCGAGTAATGTCTGCTGCATAACCCTCAAGCTCACACCCTGAATCAATCAGTACTAGGTCGCCCTCTTTTAGTTCGGCGTCGTTTTGTGTGTAATGCAGTATATTGGCGTTATCACCACTGCCAACAATGGTGCCATATGCTGGGTGGCGAGCACCATTCATTGCGTAGTGATGGTGCAGTTCTGCTTCTAGCTGATATTCAGTTGCGCCGGGTTTTGCAAATTGCATCGCACGAATATGGCCTTGCGCACTAATTTCACAAGCAGTGCGCATAATGTTTAGCTCAGCGTCAGATTTAAATAAACGCATTTCGTGTACTAGGCCACGAATATCTTTAATGGTGTGAGGCGCTTTGTAACCTTTTTTTGGTGCGCCACGAAGCGTGCTTAATAAGTCCCAAATTTTCGTATCGAAATGTGGGTAAGTGCCTTGTGCATAAAATAAAATCTGCTGGCCGTTCACCAAATCTAATAATTGTTCATCTAGTTCACTAAGTGGACAGGTTGCGTCGAATAAGTACTCAGATTTCGCTTTTTCGAAGCCAATTCGACGACCATGCCAAATTTCAGCTAATTTATCTTTATTGCGACAAATAAGCGTACTTGGCGTGTCACTTGATGGGCAAAGCACTAACACTGCATCGGGTTCGTTAAAACCCGTTAAGTAGAAAAAGTCACTGTCTTGGCGAAATGCGTATTCGGTATCACGACTGCGTGTAACTTCAGCAGCCGCAGGAATAATCGCGATGCTATTTTTGTCCATCATCGCAAGTAAACGCTCGCGACGGGCTTTAAATTCAGCTTTATCGATAGCAATAGACAACATGCTAAACCTCTGTAATTTAATTAGTGAAGGGTCTTTTTAGTGCTTTTATCTGTTTGCTCTTTACCGAGTTCAGCAAAACATAATAAGGCAGAAACGCGCACGTACTCGATCACCTCGTGTAGTGCTTGGCTGTCTTCTTCGGTTTCTTCGAATAAAGTATCCAAGCGAGTAATTTCGCTAAAATCGCTAATAACTTCTTTTACGTCCGCAGACAATTTGCCATAGTCTTTTTGCTTTAAACCGAAACCAAGCATAAAACCCGACACCCAAGACACTAGGCCGTTTGCTACGTCAACTAGGGTCTCGTCATCACTTGGCAAGAATAAATCGAACTGAAATTCATCGTCACCAAAACTCGCCACAACCTGTGTATATATAGTGGCAAAAAACGCTTTTAGATCGGTATTGAATGCTAAACCATCATTGAAAACATCGCTTAATAAGCCTAAATACTCGTCGGCTTCAATATTAATGCCACAAGCAAGTAAGCCACTTATTACGCCATGGGCTTCGGCGGGTGCGACAAAAATTTCATTTTTTTCTAATAGCAATTGCGCTTGCTGGTAATCAGGTAACGTACTCATAACTTTTTCTTTGTTCGTCTCAGTAACGTCATGCTACCACTCGATAAATCGCAACTCCAATTAATTGTATGATTGAGGTCAAAAAGCAATCTGAAAAGTAAATGCTTCGTTAAAGGTGGGGAAAAACTACCCGAACGATCCGCTTTTTTGGTTTCTATGGTTTAATGATTGAAACTTGTCTTATATACTGAATATGTTCCCTAGGGTGTTGGAGCTTGGTTAAGTCCCTGAGCCGATAAATTTTATGTTAGGGTTTCTGTTCGTTTACTATTGTGCAAGCTCGGCATGTACCGAGAAGCCTACGGTAGACCGCAGATTCCCGCCCTGAAACCTCAAGGTTTCAGGACTGACACCGGGCACCGCATACTTGGGGAACACCTTCATTACTTCATGCTACGAGCTATCAACATTTTCATTTTATACGACGTTTTTAAACTGTATTTTTTGCGCGCAAAATAAATTCGCACCTAGACCATTTGGCATTTAAACGCCTTCTTCGGTTTATCTTTAATCTTTAGAATTTGCTCACTTATTGAGTTTTTCTGCACTGGGCTCAGCCTACTCACTCTGCTTGCCAATAAAAAACGCGGAATAAATCCGCCGCCACCTTTTTACCTGTAGCAGCGGGTTTACCCCGCGTTATAGCACTGAGTACTTGTATTTAGAATCTAATAACGAGTACCTAGTCTCAAGCCTATTTAAACCATCCCTGAAAACGTTCCATCAATAAGTAATTAACCGGAACAAGTAATAAGGTAATAAGGGTTGCAAAAATAATTCCAAACCCAAGGCTTACCGCCATCGGAATTAAGAATTGTGCTTGTGTGGCTTTTTCAAATAACAACGGCATTAAACCAATAAAAGTGGTTAAACTGGTGAGCATTACTGGGCGAAAACGCGATGCTCCCGCCATTTTAACTGTTTCGAGAAGGTCACCGCCCTCCTCGCGCTTTTTATTGATAAAATCAACCAGCACCAGTGAGTCATTCACAACCACGCCAATCAAGGCCAGCATACCGAGCAAGCTCATAATGGTAAGCTCCATCCCCATGATCCAATGCCCCATTACCGCACCTATCATGCCAAAGGGGATCACACTCATGACAATCAATGGCTGCATATACGATTTAAACGGTATTGCCAACAGCGCATAAATAATGAAAAACACAAACACCAGCCCCCAAGCTAGCGACCCAAATGACTCACGCTGCTCTTTAGCTTCACCTTCAAGCGAATAGTCTGCACCAGGGAATTGCTGCATTAGTTCATCAAGGTACGATTTTAGGTCTGCCTGCAGCACTGTCATGTTGGTGTTTGATTTTTCAACATCGGCAGTCACATTAAGCGTACGGTATCGGTCAATACGGTAAATTGATGACGGGCTTTGTCCCGGCACTAAAGTGGCAACATGCGACAATGGCACCGTACCACCGCTAGGTGTATTTATAAGAATATCTTTTAAATCGGCTACTGAACGACGCTCATCAATGGGTAAGCGCACCATAACACGTACATCGTCACGACCACGTTGAATGCGCTGTACTTGCGCACCAAAAAACGAGTTACGTATTTGCTGCGACACATCAACGCGATTCAAACCAAGCGCTAAACCTTGCTCTGTTAGCTCAATTTGCAGCTCTTCTTTACCATCGGACATGCTGTCGGCAATTTCGTACACTGTTGGGTATGTTGCCAAACGTTGCTTTACTTTTTCTGCAACTTGCTCAAGTGTCGATATTGAATTGCCTGTTAGCTGTACGTCGATAGGGCTTGATGTTCGACCAAATTCAGCACGAAAGGTTACGCTTTCCGCACCAGGGATAATACCAATTAAATCGCGCCATTCACTCGCAAGTTCTCGAGAGCCAATGTCTGATTCGCGTTTTTCTGCTGGCATAATTTCAAACCGAACACTCCCCGAATTAGACGCGCCACCACGGCCACCTGTAGTAGCCAAAATGTTTAAAATAACACTTTGACCGTCTTCGTCACGGTACTTATCTTGCAGCTCTTTTGCTTTATCAGACATTTTAATCACGTATTTATTAGTGACTTCAAACGGTGTACCCGCAGGAAATGTTACTGAGGCTCTCACTGTTTCACTTGGAATGCGCGGAAAGAACACAAACTTTGTCCAGCCACTGGTAATTAACGTTAAAATAATAACGAAAATACCCACAAACAAGCTGACTGTTGCCAGTTTATTCTTAAGAGCGTGATTAAGCAGCGGTTGGTAATATTTCATAATGGCATGCTCAAAGCCATCGGCAAAACGCTGTTGTAAGCGCTCCAGCTTAGTAGGCTCACCCTTTTCGTGGCGCAGCTTTAAATACTTTAAATGTGCCGGTAATACAAACTTAGACTCAATTAACGAGAACAGTAATACAGGAATAACCACCACAGGGATTTGCGCGAAAATAGCACCACGCGCACCTTCAATAAAGGCAAGCGGTAAAAATGCAGCCACCGTAGTCAACACCCCAAATGTCACTGGGGTCGCTACTTCTTGTGTACCACGAATTGCAGCCTGCTCGCCTGTTTCGGCTGTTTTTAAGTGGGTATAGACATTCTCGCCGGTGACAATCGCATCATCCACAACAATACCCAGCACTAAAATAAAGCCAAATAAACTAATAACATTTAATGTGATACCAAATAGTGGCATCACTAAAAATGCCCCCATAAACGATACCGGTATACCAATAAACACCCAAAATGCGATAGCGGGACGTAAAAACAGTGTCAGCAAAGCAAGCACCAGAATGCCACCTTGAATCGCATTACTGGTGAGGGTTGCAATACGACTTTTTACCACTTCTGAGTCATCATCCCAGTAGCTTAATTCGAAGCCTTCAGGCAGGTTATCTTGCTGTGCGACAATAAAGTTTTTCACGACATCTGCAACTTCAATCGCACTTTGTGGGCCAATACGATAAACATCAATAAAGGCGGCTTGTTTACCATTAAAACGCGTGCGTACCGGGGTTTCTTCAAAATCGTCTTTAATGCTAGCAATGTCTCCCAAGCGAATGATCGTGCCATCGGCTTGATGCTTAATTACAATCTTTGAAAACTCATCTTTACGATATGCCTGCCCTTTAGAGCGAATAAGCACATCGCCCCCTTCTGTTTTTAAGTTACCTGCTGAGACATCGGTACTTGAATTACGAATAGCAGAAGAGATATCCGACAAACTTAAATCGTATTGACGCAAGGTATCTTTGCTTACCTCAATAGCAATTTCATAATTGCGCACCCCACTTAGCTCAACCTGAGTCACGCTAGGTAGGCGCAACAATTCATCGCGCACTGTTTCTGCATATTCTAAGGTTTCTTTTTCACCATAAATACTTGAAACAGTGACCGCTATTACTTCACGTTTCCATTCAGCGAGCGACACTATCGGCTTTTCAGCATCAACCGGAAAGGTATTAATCGCATCGACTCGGCTTTTTATATCCGCTAATAACTCTCGCGGGTCATAACCTGTTTCGACTTCAATTGTGACAGAAGCCGAGCCTTCAGCTGAACGGCTCGTTATGCGTTTTACACCTTCTAAATCTTGCACCGCTTCTTCGATTCGGATTGTGACCCCTTTTTCGACGTCTTCAGGTGTAGAGCCACGTAATGAGACGCTGACGCTGATGCGATCAGATTCAAATGATGGGAACACCTCAAGCGGTATTTGCGTTGAAACGCTAAATAACCCCGCTAATAAAATGCTGATCAGCAATAAGTTAGCTGCAACATGATTTTTTGTGAACCAAGCTATCATTATTGCGCTCCTTGCTCACGAGCGGCGCGGCGTTGCTCAATCAATTTTTCAACCGTAATGCCTTGCTCTTTTGCTTTTTTTTCAAGCTCTTCGCGGCTTAGTCGCGGTGTATCCGCGCGCGTAGCTTGATAAGCTTCGCTGCCCATTACCGTTACTTGCGTACCTGAACTTACTTGCCCAAGTGGCGTAAGCACTAAATTATCTCCAGCCGATAAACCATCAGCCACGACTGCCTGAGTTGCATTTTGCCAAGCCAGCGTAATGTCTTTTCGACGTAAAACCCCTTTTTCCTCGGTGTACACATAGCTGCCTTGGTAAATTGCACTGTTTGGAATAACTAAAGCATTCTCAACGGTTTTACCTTTAATCTGCGCTTTAATATATTGACCAATTTTAATGGGGTACTGGTTATCGCTTGTGGCTTTATACGGGTCGTTAATTTGCGCCACAACATAAAGTTGCTGAGCACTTTCATCAATCGCACCTTCGGTACGAATCACTTGGCCTTGCCAATGCTGTTTGCCTACTAGGTTTGAGCTGAACTCGACAAGTGAACCCGCACTATTTTTAGCACCATCGCGGAATTGCTCCGGCAAATTAATAAACGGTAAGTCTTTATTTTTAATCGGTAGCCTAATTTCAACACTGTCTACAGCATAAATAATGGCTATTTCCATGTTATTACTAACAACTTGGCCTAAATCAACACTGCGGCTTAACACTCGTCCTGCATAAGGCGCGGTTATTTTAGTTCGCTCTAAATCAAGTTTTGCTTTTTCAAGGTTGGCTTGTGCCGATAATACACTCGCCTCTGCGGCTGCCAGTTGAGGTTTGCGAAGTACTAAGCTACTCGCTTCTTCGCCTTTACCTAAGCGCTGCCAATCTGTCATTGCTTGTCGGCCACGCGCTTGCTCTTCAAGTAAACTTTGTTCAGCGGTTAATAGTGCGGCTTGCGCTGATTTAACTTCAGCGCGGTGATCTCTATCATCAAGCTGTACAAGTACATCGCCTTTTTCAAAAAAGCCCCCTTCACGGAATTGCTCACTTATTTTAATGATTTGTCCTGAGGCCTGCGCAACCAACTTACTCTGTGTGCGCGGTTTCACTGTACCAAAACTGTCGATCATAATTTGAAAGCTTTGCGGTGTGAGGCTCTCAACTGCAACATTCACTTTTGCTTTAGGAGGTGATGAAAAGCGATTAGCTTGCGGCGGATTCCCTTTTATAAACATCACTAAAAGTACCGTCACGATTATCACTACGAGTGGAATTAATATTTTACGAGTTTTGCTTTTCATGATTATTGCTCTGCTACTTCGGTGTTTGCTTCACTAAAATCACCCCCGAGGGCAATATGTAAGTTGATTCTGTTGATGATAAGTTGGTTTTTAATTTGAATAACTGAACTTTGTGCGTTAAAAGAGCGGTCTTGTGCATCCAGAACCGTGGTGTAGGTTACCAAACCACTTTGATATTGCTCAAAAGCAAGTTGCTCTGCCGCGATGGCATTTTTTTGTGCTTCAAGTGTTTTTTCGTAACGCACTTTTAGCGCTTGCTCTTGGCTTATTGCTGTTTCAACATCGTTAAATGCATCATAAAGAGTCGCTAAGTAAACTTGTTCTTGGCGTTTAACATTGAGCCTAGCTTGCTCTTCGTTCGCTTTTAAACGTCCGCCTTCAAATAACGGCATCGAAATGCTGCCAAGTAAAGACCAGGCAAGGCTTGAAGGCGAAAATAAATCACTCATTCGATCAGTGCTATCACTGATTGAGGCTGATAAGTTCAAGCTTGGAAAACGCTGTTTGTGCGCATACGCAAGACCGGCATCAGTGCTGAGTAATTGATACCAACTGGCCATTAAATCAGGTTTACGGGTAATAAGCTCAGACGGCAAACCAAGTGGTATGGCATTATCAAGTAAAGGTAAGTCTGCGCTAACCGTAAGCGCTCCTCTGGGGTATTGCCCTGTTAAACGCTCTAAATCACGAATTGATTTTGTTAACGTAGCTTGCTGCTCTGCAATGTTTGAACGCTCTGTATTTAGCTCATTGCGAGCAAGGTAAACATCCAGTGCTTCGTTTAGACCTTGGCGGTAACCAGATTCAATGATTGATAAGTTTTGTTCTGCATTTTGTTCGCGCTGCTTATAAAGTTCGAGCAATTTATGATTGCTGATCACATTAAACCAACCCGAAACAACATCAGCAACTAACTGCTGCTTAGCTTGCTCAAACGACGCTTTTTCTGCTAAGTATTCTAAGTTAGCTTGGCGCTCTGACGCCGACAACTTACCCCATAGATCAACTTCGTATCCGAGCTCAAGTGATGCTGAACTTGCATTATTATAATTTACCGGGCGGTTATCTTTACTGCGGCTAGTTCGTGTTGATAAGTCTAAGCTTGGCCACAAAGCCGCACCCGCAGCAACGAGTTGTTGCTCTTTAATTGCAACATCATAACCCGCTTGTAAAATACCCTGATTATTCGCTAAAGCCTGTTCAACTAAGCTCAGCACCTGTGGATCTTGTAACTGCTGTAACCAATTACTCTTCACAGCTAATACTTTTGAAGCACTGTCTAGTTGTTGCCAAGCGTTTGGTATAGCTTCAAGCTCTGGTACTCGTTCACTATTCGTTGGCTGGCTTGCACATGCACTTAGCAAAACCACACTTAAGGCAACTAAACTTGGCCTACATTGCCAATTCATCATAAAAACCTGAAAAATAACTATTTATGAGTGTAATTCAAGCATTGCATTAAGTTTTGCTCAACTGACTTTACATAAAATTACACTCGTTGACGTTGTAGTACGATAAACGGCAGGTATTTAGCGATGAGATTAGAGTTACAACGTTCAAACGTAAGCTGTGAGCAATTTGAGGAGAAAAAGCAACCATGAGTGAAACTGTATTAGGAGCGACCGGTTTAACACTCAAAGCCTATGGCCATTACTTGTTATACCATTACGCTTAATTAAGTAGTCTATTTTGAGGCAATAAAACCGCGTTGATAACAAGGCAAAAATTTAGTTATTTAGTTGTTCTAAATCAGAAATTTTTAACGCAGGTAGCGACTGGTTTAATCACTCAAAATGATTAAGTATTTTTGCGGATTGGTATTACTATTTTTGCAACAGAAACAAAAAAGCCCCGCAATAGCGAGGCTTTTAAATAATGGTGCCCAGAGGCGGAATCGAACCACCGACACGAGGATTTTCAATCCTCTGCTCTACCGACTGAGCTATCTGGGCATAACAATTTACTAATTGTTTAATAAATGGTGCCGACTATCCGAGTTGAACGGATGACCTACTGATTACAAGTCAGTTGCTCTACCAACTGAGCTAAGTCGGCACACTAAAACTGTGTGCGTTGTGCACTATAATCACTTTAAAAGTAATTATCAAATAATGGTGCCCAGAGGCGGAATCGAACCACCGACACGAGGATTTTCAATCCTCTGCTCTACCGACTGAGCTATCTGGGCTTAAAAACTAGTTAATTAACTAGACTTTTAATAAATGGTGCCGACTATCCGAGTTGAACGGATGACCTACTGATTACAAGTCAGTTGCTCTACCAACTGAGCTAAGTCGGCACACTAAAGCTGTGTGCTGCTGCACTATATTAATGTTATAATCTTTTGATTTAAAACACCAATATTTTTAATAATGGTGCCCAGAGGCGGAATCGAACCACCGACACGAGGATTTTCAATCCTCTGCTCTACCGACTGAGCTATCTGGGCGTGCGGCGTATTAAACGGGTTTTGCCTTCGCAAGTCAACTTTTTTTTTGAGCTTTATAACTGTTTGAACAGTTTTCCATCAAGATTGCTATTTTTAATACTTTTACGGTTATTTAAGCATCAAACTGACGCTTTCTGATAGTTTACTCTAATTGTTATTTGGTTTCCTTAGGTAAAAACGTGGTGAATTTTTCTTCGTTGATGGTAGGATTGTTCTACCATCAAGGAACTGCTTAATTTTGCTGTAAAATTATTGGATAAGACCCATGCCGAGTAAATCGACCTCTACTGTAAAAGGCCTATTACCTCTCTTTATAATAACAAACGTAGTTATCACCCTATTAGCGGTGGTTGCTTACTCCTTTTACCCAACCAGTAACGCGCCGAAGCAAACAGAGCCCCCTCGCTTAACTGCAATAGAAGTTTCAGAGTTATTATCTGCACCACTTATCAGCGCACTCACTATGCCTGGACAAGATAAAGTTAAAGAAGTACTCGATTTAAGCCTATTGCTTAATAAAGATTTTGATTACTACTTATATAGATACGAAATTAATGGCGATGCATCGCTTGTCTACGCTAATAACAAAGAGGCGCTTATCGCTTCAAGTAAAGTGGACCAACAACTTGCTCAAGGCACAATTATTCATACGGTGCTTGAGCTGAATGATCAACCCGTTGGTGAGCTTATAGTAAAACAACATCCACAGCAGCAACCAATCATAGAATCAGCCGCGCTCTCGTATGCCCTCGCGGGTTTAACGCTTTTAGCTTTAGTTATTTTATCATTTGCCTTGAGTGTATTAATTAATAAGCGTTTTATAAAAAGCAGCGAATCACTCAGCAACGAATTAATGGTAATAACACAAAATGCCGATTATCAAACGCAGGTGTCAGAAGAGCTCGATTTTGGCTTAGATAAAGTCGCTAAAAACATTAATCAATTACTTAATAAAGTGTTGTCGGTTATTACCGAAAACAAAGCCGCTCAGCAAGACTTAGAAAAACTACAAAGCGGTCTTGAAGCAGAGGTACAAAGCAGAACACTGGCCCTTGAGCAAGCCACCTTAAAAGCAGAACAAGCAAACGAAACCAAAACGACCTTTTTAGCAACCATGAGTCATGAAATTCGCACTCCCATGAATGGCGTGATTGGTACAATTGATTTACTGCGTCAAACAGAACTTGATGGAGCGCAACATAGATTAAGCACCATTATTAGAGACTCAGCGTTTTCATTATTGGGAATTTTGGATGATATTCTTGATTTTTCTAAAATCGAGGCGGGTAAACTTAATATAGATAATATGCCATTTTCAGTGTCAGACACCATTGAAGAGGTCGCGCGGGTGTTGTCCTCTGTCGCGAGAAAACGCGATCTTGACCTTGAGCTTGCCATTGCCCCCGACATTCCAACCAACCTAATTGGAGATACTGTTCGCGTACGCCAAGTACTGTACAACCTATGTAGTAACGCCATTAAGTTCACCACCACTGATGATAACCGTAAAGGCTGCGTAAAAATATCAGTAGAAGTGGTGCAAAATACCACCGATCACTACACCTTACGCTTTAGTGTTTCTGATAACGGCAAAGGGATGACTCGCGCACAACTTGGCGAAATATTTAATCCCTTTATACAAGCCGAAAGCTCAATTACACGTGAATACGGTGGAACAGGCCTAGGGTTATCCATTTGTAAAAGCTTAACAGAGCTTATGCTGGGCACTATTTCTGTCACCAGTGACTTGGGTATCGGCAGTGAATTTATTGTAGAACTTCCTTTTAGCACGCAAGGTAAAGTCGATTTTGCACATAAACACGTCATTAAAGATCAGCGCGTTGTAGTTGTTACGAATCATGATGGCCGTAAAAAACTATTAACGCGCTATCTCTCGTTTATGGGGGCCACCGCCGTCATTGCCGACAGCAACGAAAAAATAGAAGCAGAACAAGACAGTAAAGATATTATTTGGGTTCTCGATGGGATCGAAAGCATGGAGGACATTAATTATATATTGCGCCGCCTGCTTTACACGCTAGAAGATAACCACCAACAAGTAATCGTTCTCAGTAAATTAGATGAAGCAGCCGTTAATCATAAAAATATTTTCTATTTAAATGCTGCCCCACTGTGTAAATCTAACTTTATGATGTCGCTACTTGTTGCTGCGGGCTTACATCAGCCAAAGCAAATTACTTCTGCAAAAACATTTAACAACTACTTAAGCGTTGAACAAGCGCGCGAGGAAAATAAGCTTATTCTGTTAGTGGAAGATAATGTTTTAAACCAGCAAGTGTTAACTGACCAACTTCATTTACTCGGTTACGGGGTCGAGTTGGCAGAAAATGGCCAACAAGGTTTAGAGCTGTGGCGAAAAAATCACTATGCGATTATTCTCACCGACTTACACATGCCAAAAATGTCAGGTTACGACATGGTGAAAAGTATTCGCGAAGAAGCTTCTCAGCTAGAAGACATTAATGCACAACCGTATATAGTAGCAATCACAGCGAATGCGCTTAAAGGTGAAAAAGATCGTTGCTTGAGCATTGGTATGAATGATTACATCACTAAGCCTGTTGAATTAAATGTGCTTGAATCCACCTTATTAAAGTGGTCTAACAAAATAAATCCACAAAGCACATCGGTTGAAGTCAAAAAATCAGCTATGCCTATCGATATGAACATGCTCGCTAAATATATTAATAACGATGAGGCTAAAAAACTGCGCTTCTTTAAAATGTATTTAGAGCAAAGTAATCAATTGACTAAAAATATTAATGCGGGTGTCATTGAACATGACATCGACAGCATTATTTCGTCGTGCCACCAGCTAAAATCAATTTCGAAAACGATTGGTGCGATGAAAGTCGCCGAGCTTGCCGCTGAATTTGAGCACTTTTGCAAAAGCGAAGAGCCAACCAGCGATGAGTTAATTGAGCTGCGTGATGGTTTTGAAATTGAGTACTCTAAGGTGGCGCAGTTTCTCAAAGAGCAAATTAAAAAAGCTGAAACCGAGCAATAAAAAAGGGCCTTTTGGCCCTTTTCTATTATTTTTCAGGTGGACGGTAGCCTTCAATTTCTACGTCTTTACCTTCAAATAAAAACCCTACCATTTGCTCTTCTAAAAAAGCACGGTGCTCTGGGTCCATCATATTTAAATGTTTTTCATTGATCAGCATTGTTTGCTTATGCTGCCATTGGCCCCACGCTTCTTTGCTGATGTTGTTGAAAATCTTTTCACCAAGCTCACCTGGGTATAGTTGGAAGCCTAAGCCTTCAGCTTCTTTTTGTAACTTTTGACAAAATACTGTACGTGCCATAATTGCTCTCTACTCTTATTGCGTGATGCTATTGTAATCTATTGTGCTTAATTGTTTAACCAGCTTTTTAGTGGGTGCAGCCAACCCAACTTCAACCGATTCGTCAAGCGGATACCAAACAAGTTGGCGCTCGTTAATAAAATCAGGAATTGCCGGTAAGGTTAGCACATGTGGGTTAATGGTTAATTCAAAATGCGAGAATACATGGGTAAATGCCTCAAGTGCTTGCGTGTTATCAGTTAAACCATGTTGTGCTAAAAAGTGTTCTAACTCGCTGTACTCGGTAAATTCAAAAAAGCCAAATAAACCTCCCCAAATACCGCTACTTGGCCGCTTTTCCATTAATACTTTATTATCACAGGCTAAAATAAGTTGATGACACGCTTTTTTAGGCACCGCTTTTTTAGGTTTTGAGTGTGGAAACTCTTTCACTTTACCTTGATTAAATGCCTGACATTTACTCTTTAACGGGCATGGCTGACAATCAAACTTACTGCGAGAACAAAGACTTGCTCCTAAGTCCATCATGGCTTGGTTAAATTCAGTAACCGACTCTTTGGGGGTTAACTGAGACGATAACGACCAAAGCTGGTTTTCAACTTTTTTAACCCCGTACCAGCCCTCAACCATAAAGAACCGCGCAAGAACCCGCTTAACATTACCGTCTAAAATAGGGTGATGTTGACCCAGCGATAACGATAAAATAGCGCCTGCAGTCGAGCGGCCAATGCCAGGTAAATCCATGACTTCTTCGAGGGTTGTAGGAAACTTACCTTGGTATTTATCACGGACTATTTTTGCTGTTTTATGTAAATTACGGGCACGGGCGTAATAACCAAGCCCAGTCCAGTGATGTAATACCTGATCTTCATCAGCATTAGCAAGCGCGATAATATCAGGGAAGCTTTGCATAAACTTCTCAAAGTATGGGATGACAGTGATCACTTGCGTCTGTTGCAACATCACTTCGGAGATCCATACTTTGTAAGGGGTTTTATTTAATTGCCATGGCAGTGTCTTACGACCATGAAGGTGATACCAGTCAACCACTTGGTTAGCAAACCAAGTTGACTCCTTATTGCTTAAATTCAAAATAACATCTTTACTTGCTGAAGCTCATTGCGGCTCAGTCTATTGCAGTTAGTTAGGCCAAGCAAGTGAAAACCCAGCATCGAGGCGTGTTGCCCTTACAGGATTAAATAAGAGTTAATATAAGAGTTAATCCGTCCCTAAATAGAGCAAAAGCGCTTCGCATATTTATTCGCGTATTTAACAGCGACACACCTTTTTTTGCCAATTATGCCCCCTCCCCACTTCATAAACTCCGCCATGCCTCAATAGCAAATTCACTACAGCAAAATTAATCTCGAAAGATAAACAGGTCCTAACTATTGTACTCAAGGCGCTGGTCAGGGATAATACGCACCCTTTTTCTATAGTCCGTGTTTTTATCAGGCCAAATTATATGAATGACTCAAGTAACCCTAACCTCGAGCAAGCAAAGCAAGAGGGTAAATATATCCGCACTATTCGTAGTTTCGTTAAGCGCGAAGGTCGCCTAACTAAAGGCCAAGCAGCCGCCATCGAAAAGTGTTGGCCAACAATGGGCCTTGAGCATAAAAACGGCATGCTCGACCTGAAAGACGTCTTTGGTAACGATAACGATATCGTATTAGAAATCGGCTTTGGTATGGGTAAATCACTTGTTGAAATGGCTAAAAATGCCCCTGAGTTAAACTTTATTGGTATCGAAGTACATCGCCCAGGTGTGGGTGCATGTTTAATGGATGCCGATGAAGCGGGTATTACCAATCTACGTGTATTTGAGCACGATGCTATTGAAGTGTTGGCTGACTGTATTGCCGATGAAAGCTTATCTAAGCTGCAACTGTTTTTCCCTGATCCATGGCATAAAAAGCGTCACCACAAGCGTCGTATCGTGCAACCTGAATTTGCACAAAAACTACGTAGCAAGTTAAAAATAGGTGGGGTTTTCCATATGGCAACAGACTGGGAAAATTACGCAGAACACATGCTAGAAGTTATGCAAGTTGCAGAAGGTTACAAAAACCAATCTGAAACAAACGATTATGTTCCTCGCCCTGATTCTCGCCCGTTGACTAAATTTGAGCAACGCGGTCACCGTCTAGGTCACGGTGTATGGGATTTAATGTTTGAACGTACGAAGTAACATAAGGTAAAGCCAGAATGAGTAAGTTAACCAACCCCAGTTTATTATTACTTCGCAACGACGAAGAGTTAGTTGGGCAATCCATTTTAGTGGTTAACTTTGAACAAGATGGCTTTTTACGAGAGCTAAAAGCATTAAACCCAAATGCGGCCATAACTGCATTTAGCTATAACCACGCAAATGCACAGTATGCCAGTAAAATTAATGGCGTACGTGCGGTGGTTGATCACACTATTCCTGAAGGGAATTACGACTTAGTTATCTATTACTACCCTAAAGCGAAGCCTGAAGCTTTAATGTGTCTTGATAATATTCGCGCTATTTGTAAAGAAGATGCACAGCTTCTTATTGTTGGTGAAAACAAAGGTGGCGTTAAGTCAGCAGAAAAACAGCTTAAGGATTTATGTGGTTTTAGTAACAAAATCGATAGCGCCAAACACTGTATTCTATACCTTTTCTCTGAGCTGACATTAAACGATAGTTTTGATATCAGCCGTTACCACAAGCCATTTCAAGTTAAAGCGGGCAATCTTGAATTTACCGCTATCAGTGTACCGGGGGTATTTAACCATGGCGCACTCGATGTAGGGACCGCTGTGCTATTAAATAACGCTCCTAATATCAGTAAAGGTAAAGTACTCGATTTTGCCTGTGGGGCCGGTGTAATTGCCGCCTATTTAGGTATTAAACACCCTGACCTTGTGTTTACTTGCAGTGATGTCAGCGCACTTGCAACCTATGCAACCACACAGACTCTTGCGTTAAACAATTTACAAGGTGACGCAATATTAAGTGATGGTCTTGAAAGTATTGATGGTAAATTTGATTTAATAATCAGTAATCCACCTTTTCATACCGGCATTGCGACCGACTACACAATTGCTGAAGCGTTTTTAGCTAATGCAAAACAACACCTTACTAAACAGGGTAAGCTTACAATCGTCGCGAACAGCTTTCTGAAATACCCTCCTATTCTTGAAGCACAATTTGGTCAATACACAACTGACTTCAAAAATACTAAGTTTTCAGTTTACTCAGCGGCTTAGTTTTCGTTAATTAATATTGGTTGTTGAAATATTTTTCTTATTATTTAGTTACTTTTTGTTGTCTTTGCTAGACTAAGAAGTTACTAATAATACTAAAAAGATTGGCTTTAGACAGCGCATGTCAATATTCTCTGCACAAACAAGTATTCGCAAAGCTTTAACTAACGCAGTAATGTTAGTTACCGCACTCTGTTTGTCGCTATCTATTTCTATTTCGACCTACCTTGATGTAAAAGAGCAAAAATCACTCATCATCGATAAGATTACTATTTTATCTAAAATTGTCGCATACAACGCACAAGTTACCGTGCTATTCGACGATAACGAAACAGAAACTGAGCGCTTAAAATCATTTGAGTCAGTACCTTTAATAAAAAACATTCATATTTACTCTATTGACGAGCTTTCTAATGAACCGGTTTTTTTCAGTAGCTTTAACGCCAGCAAAACGCCGCCCGTTCCAATTAAAGTAGGTAGTATTAATGACTTATTAGTACCTAATGTTAAAGATAAGGTTATTGAGCTTGTTACCCCTATCGTTTACGAGGGGAACACCATTGGCTATGTGTATATTCGCGGTGGTCTAGACCGATTAAATGAATACATTAATCATAAAATTATGATTGATATCCTACTGACGCTGTTCGTACTGGTATTAGTGTTTTTTGTTGCGCGAAGTATTCAAAAGCGTATTGCAAACCCCATTGATGAGCTAAGTGTGTTGCTGCAAGACGTTTCTAAAAATCATAATTATGAAACGCGCGCGCAAAAAACCAATATTGATGAAATAAATCAACTCGCGGGCAGCTTAAACATCATGCTTGCGCGCACTCAAAAACAAATTGAGCGCCATGAAAAAGACAAACAAGAGATAAAACAACTCAACCAAAGCCTTGAAGAAAAAGTAAATCAGCGAACCATTGCCCTTCGTGAAGCAAACCAAGAGCTACTCAACACCCTTGAGCGAATGCATCAATATCAAAACCAAATCGTTGAAAACGAAAAAATGGCTTCGTTGGGGCAAATGGTTGCAGGGGTGGCACACGAAGTTAACACCCCAATTGGTCTGGGGATCACTGGGTCGACGCTGTTGCGTGACAAGCTGGCTGAAATCAATACGCTGTTTGAACAAAAAACCTTAACATCGGCACATTTAAAACGCTTTATAAATGATGGCATTGAAAACCTCGACTTAATTTATCGTAACCTCAACCGCGCTGCCGAACTGGTGTCGAGCTTCAAAAAGGTGGCTGTAAACCAAGATGGCGAAATGACTTCTCTGGTTAACTTACATAACCTACTAAGTGATGTTGTGCTCTCAATGCGTTCAGAAATTGAATACCGCAGCCCTAAAGTAAACATTAATTGCAGTCACGACATTAGCATCGAAACAAAGTCAGGGCCGCTGCAACAGATCTTACAACAACTGTTAAGTAACTCCGTGATACACGCTTTTACTGACAATCAAAATAACGAAATAACCTTTGACGTTGAGCGTAATGAGAGCAGCTTAGTCATTCATTATTTCGACAATGGCGTTGGGGTAGACAAATCGATTAAAAAACGAATTTTTGACCCCTTTGTTACCACCAAACGTGGCGAAGGTGGAAGTGGTCTAGGCATGCACCTCGTTTATAATTTAGTTACCCAAGCATTAGGGGGCAGCATTATTTACGATGAGCTAAGTAATGAAGGCGCTCACTTTATTATTACTCTGCCATTAAACGAAGGTGCAGTTTAATGAGAGCGCTCTTTTATCTATTTGTATTAGTGCTTATAACATACCCCGCGCAGGCTAAGTCGCCTGACCAAGTAAAGTCGGCATTTTTATTTCAAATTGCGAAGTTTGTTGAGTTCACACATGATGACACTGCACGCCCTGTGTCATTTTGTTTTTACAGTTTAAATAGTGGCCCTGGTGCATTTATGAAGGACCGAGATGAACTGCAAATTAACAACAAACCAATTAATGTGATATTAGTTAAAAAAACTCAGCAAATTTCTGAACTTTCTCAACTTTGTGATATCACATACATTGATGAAACATTAGAAAATGATATACTTCCACTTTGGACCGATACAATTTCATTGGATACTTTAACAATAGGTGAAAGTATCAGTTTTTTAGAAAACGGCGGCATAGCCTCTCTGGTTCAAGAAGGGAATAAAATCCGACTGTATATCAATAAGCAGCACGTATTGCAGCAGAACTTTAAAGTGCAATCTCGATTGTTAGCTATGGCTAAGTTTTATCCAAATTGATTTTACTTGTTAACAATTGGATCTACTCCTATAATCTCTAGTATTCGGTTTTGCTTGATAATACCGAATTTTTGTAAATAAAATTTCCGAAAAGGTTAATATACAATGCAAACGCCAGTCATTCTGATCGTAGAGGATGAAGACGTAACTCGACTAAACCTCGTTAGTTTATTTGAAGCTGAAGGTTACAAAGTTATTGAAGCCATTGATGGCGATGATATGCATGACAAGCTTACAAATAATGATGATGTGAACCTTGTAGTTATGGACATCAACCTACCAGGTAAAAACGGGTTAATCTTAGCTCGTGAATTACGTCAAAAACGCAATGTTGGCCTGATTTTCTTAACAGGTCGTGACAACGACGTTGACCGTATTCTAGGTCTTGAAATTGGTGCAGATGATTACATCACTAAGCCGTTCAACCCTCGCGAACTAACGATTCGTGCGCGCAACCTAATCTCTCGTACAGCGTTAGGTGGCGAAGAAGCTAATATCGAAACAAATGGTGTTATTACATTTAACGGTTGGGAACTTGATGAAAACAGCCGTTGTTTAACATCACCAAGTGGCGATGCTAAACGTCTGCCTAAAGGTGAATACCGTGCGTTACGCTTAATGCTTGATTCTCCTGGCCGTATCTTTAGCCGTGAACAACTTATTAAGCATATGACTGGCCGCGAGCTACGTGCTAACGACCGTACAGTTGATGTAACAATTCGTCGTATTAGAAAACACTTTGAAAGCGATAACAGCACATCTGAGCTTATCAGCACCATCCATGGTGAAGGCTACCGCTTCATTGGTAAAATTGACAACTAATTAGAACTAATCTTCTAACTGTTGTAAAAATAATTGGAGGGCTTCATGCCCTTCATTTATTTTGTCTGCTAAAACACTTAACCACTCTTGCAGTTCTTCTGCACTCTCATCAAGCGCACCGTGTTCCATCTTTTTAGCATGTAATTGCACATCGTTTAAACCAACAGAACCTGCAGCACCTTTTAGCTTATGGGCTACCGATTTATATTCTTCTCTGTCGTCTATAGCCAGAGCATCGGCCAATTCTGTTTGATACTGCGGGTTAAGCTTAGCAAATAACGCAGCGCTGCGTTTAAACACCTCTAACCCCATAGAGCCAACAAAATCTTCAATGGTTTCAATGTCGAGTAATTCTACTTTGATACCGGAAAGATCTTTCGGCTTAGCGGCTTTAACAGATGCAGAGTCAGGTACTTTTTGCTGTTTAATATCAAATAGCTCACCCAGCATTTTATCAAGCTTCGTGGTGTTAATTGGTTTTGCTAATGCACCTTGAATACTTATACCAGCGAGCTCCTCTTCGGCGCTTCTTACGTTGGCGGTAAGGGCGACTATCGGTAAGTTATCAAAATGCTCATCATCACGAATTTGCCTTGCTACTTCATCACCATTAATGTCAGGTAATTGCATATCCAGTAGCACTAAGTCTAAATCATCCTCGGTGTAAACAAACGACAGCGCATCTTCACCGGTTTCAGCCCAAATAACTTCGTGACCCCGCTGCTCTAACAGGTTAGTTGCTATTTCAGCATTTAATGGCACATCTTCAACTAACAAAATGTTTAAGCTGCGAACTGCATAGCTTTGCTCGGTTGGCGCAATACAAAGTTTAAGGGGGATTTCTACCACGAATACACTGCCCTCGCCCTCTGTGCTGCTAACATGTATTTCACCTTTCATAGCACTAACCAACGCTTTGGTTACGGCTAAACCAATTCCCGAGCCAATTGCGTTGGTGCCATTTATATCTGGCGCTTTATAATACATATCAAAAATACGGTGTAGCTGCTCTTGAGGGATCCCTTGTCCTGTATCACTCACTCGCATCACTAACCAAGGCCCATCTGGGCGATTTTCACGGCGGCATTCGAGTTCTACATGACCTTGCTGGGTAAATTTCACCGCATTATTAATAAGGTTCCAAACAACTTGGCGAAGGCGGGTCGGATCTAAAGACGCATACACATCAAGCGTGCCTTTACGCTTGATATTAAAGTCGAGGCCTTTTTGTTCAGCAATTAAACCCGCAAAGTTCACAACATCATTGATGAAGTCTGCAACATTCACTGAATCGGCTACAATATCAAGTTGCTCACGGTCAATTTTATCTAAATCTATAATATCATTGAAGATATTACCCAGCGTTTCAGCACTTGAGAACACCGTATTACACCAGCTTCGTTGCTGCTTATCGAGCTCAGTATCGAGTAGCATGCGGGTTAAACCAACAATGCCATTAAGTGGGGTTCTTAATTCATGGCTCAGAGTAGCAATGAATTTCCCTTTATCTTTGTAGGCTGCCTCTAGCGCTTGAGCAGCTTCTTTACGGCTGGTGATATCACGACCGAACGCAAGTAAGCCTATGTATTCACCTTTTTCATTAATAAACGGCAATTTACGCATTTCAAACCAACGTTTCTCCCCTGCTACAGGGTATTCAACGTCTAAAGTGAGTGCTTGATGAGTCTGCGACACTTTTTTGTCGGTGCGTAATACTTCAGGTAGATAATCGCTTGGGTAAATTTCTTCGACACTTTTGCCAATCAGGTCTTCGCTACTTTTACCAATCACCTCTTCAAACATTTTATTACACCCAGCGAACACACCATTGTTATCACGGTAGTAGAATAAATCGGGTGAGGAGTCGACAATAGAGCGAAGTAACATGCCCTGTTGTGCTAACTCTTGTTGTGTTTTCTTACGCTCGGCAATTTCTCGTCTTAACTCTTCAATTGCTCGGTGTTTGGCATGAAACGCCATTTTACGTTCGTCAATTTCTTCATTAAGGCGACTAATATTGTCTTTTAACGTTTGGTTTAAGAGCTTTTCTTGTTTGGTTGCACTGTCTAAGTAACTGTATGACGCTTCTAACTGACGAATAGAATTTAACAGTACAGAAATTAAAATTGGCGATACGACAGCCGTAAAAAACATTACAGCCAATACATCAACTAAGGTTACGGTTCCAACTGCCACGTAGTAAAACATACACGACAATATTAAAGACATAACCAATAACAGGGCATAGCAAGCTGCGGCGGTTTTGAATTCACCGTATTTTGATATAAAGCTTGAGAGTGTGCGAGCCCACGGACTCAAAGAAGAATCAATCATAGATAAAGCTTAGGCACATAATCTAAAAAAAACAGCATAGCTAATTTTATCACTATTCCTTATGAAATATTCATATTGTGCGATAAACACAGAATTTTTTCATCAACGCCGCGTTTTTTATATTTTTTCATGTAAAATACCGCGCTTTAATAATTGCAAAGAATGAGTATTACCATGCAGACCACGATGCCAGATATTGCTGATACGGCTCCCGCCTTACGAACAGGAAAATTAGACTGGGTTGGCATGGGCGAAATTGAACTTCCTTTCATTTTTGAATCTCGCAATATTGCCCCTGTAAATGTAGTTGCTAAAGCACGCGCATTTGTAAATTTACATAAAGAAGATGCGAAAGGCATTCACATGTCGCGCTTATTTTTAGCACTCGATACCTTATCAACTGAGCAGCAAGTGAACCCACAAACACTTGCTCAGGCACTTGATACCTTTATTAGTAGCCATGATGATTTAAGTGACCAAGCACAAATTGAATTTAAGTTTGAGCTTCCGTTGCGTCGTGAGTCTCTATTGAGTGGCAAAGTGGGTTGGAAAAACTACCCAATCCACCTAATAGCCAAAATTAATCAAGGTGTATTAAGCTTTGAGCTAATGGTTGATGTCACTTACTCATCGACTTGCCCATGCTCAGCTGCGCTCGCAAGGCAATTAATTCAACATGCATTTGATGAAAAATTTGCAGAGCAACAACTTGATAAACAAACAGTTTTAAACTGGCTTGGCACAACAGAAGGGATTGTCGCCACACCGCACTCTCAGCGATCAATTGCAAATGTGAAAGTGAAGCTTGATAACGCTCTCACCAGCTTTGATGTGGTTGGCTTAATAGATGCATTAGAAGGTGAATTAAAAACCCCTGTGCAAGCGGCAGTTAAACGTGAAGACGAGCAAGAATTTGCACGTTTAAATGGCCAAAACCTGATGTTCTGTGAAGACGCGGCTCGTAAAATCAAAGGGCTGTTAGAAGAGCAAAACTATGCCGATTACTGGTTGCAAATCAACCACTACGAATCACTCCATGCGCACGATGCTGTTGCAATTGCCGTAAAAGGAGTTGCTGGCGGTTATACTGCTTAAATAATTTGGTAACTCCCGACACTTAGGCACACATATTGCTTTTATTTTTCAGTGTCAATTTGTTGTTGTGGAGTTACCTTATGGAATTCGCTTTATTATCAATTTTAGTTTTAGTCGTAGTGGCTTCTGTTGTTGCGTCAAAGTTCAGCGATGATGGCGGAAACCCGTACCCTTTCACTCGTAAACAAAGTGTTTTTACTCAAGTTGAAAGTGCTTTTTTAAACCTTCTTGAACGTGCCGTTGGCGATCAATACAAAATTGTAAGCCGCGTAAAACTAATCGATTTAATTGACTGCAAGCAAGGCTTGTCTGTTAAAGCAAAGCGAGCAGCCATGACGAAGGCAAAAGGTAAGCAATTAGATTATGTGCTTATCGATAAAGAAAAGCTAACAATCGTTGCAGCGGTTGATTTAGTAAATAATACCAACAAAGACGGTCATAAAGCACAGCGAGATTGGTTTGTTAGTGGCGCATTAGAAGCGGCTGGCATTCCTCATATTCGTATGAAGGTGAAATCGGGTTATCAACCAAGGGAAGTCCGTGATGCGATTATGTTTAAGCTAGGGAAACCTGCAGCAGCGCCGATAAGACCAACACGCAACCGTGTTACAAAGCCTGCAGTATTGTCGCCATCTCAAGCAAAAGCTCATACGAGCTCTACCGCACTTGCTGAAATATAAGTTGTCATAATAGTGGCATAAGCAGACTTTCGGGTCTGCTTTTTTGTTTGTTTTATACATTTTTAGGTATAATCATCCTATTCAATCTAAGGAATCAAATATTATGCACGTTGGTATTATTGGCGCGATGGAGCCAGAAGTAAAAATCTTACGCGAGGCAATGGCAAACCCAAGCACGATGACAAAAGCAGGGTTTACATTCTACACAGGCGAATTAGCAGGTAATAAAGTAACACTTGTTCAGTCTGGCATCGGTAAAGTGGCGTCTGCAGTAGCGACCACGTTACTGATTGATAACTTTACACCTGATTGTGTGATCAACACCGGTTCTGCGGGTGGCTTTGAACCGTCATTAAATGTGGGTGATGTGGTTATTTCATCTGAAGTGCGTCACCACGATGTTGATGTTACTGCGTTTGGTTACGAAATCGGTCAAGTACCACAAATGCCTGCTGGTTTTGCAGCTCACCCAAAACTGATTGAAGCTGCAGAACAAAGCGTTAGCCAAATCAGTGATGTTAAGACCATGATTGGTCTAATTTGTACTGGCGACTCGTTTATGTGTGACCCGGTACGTATAGAAAAAACACGTGCTGAATTTCCTACAATGCTTGCCGTAGAAATGGAAGGCGCTGCAATTGCTCAAGCTTGCCACGTACTTGAAACTCCATTTGTGGTTATTCGTTCTATGTCAGATATAGCGGGTAAAGAATCACCGCAGTCATTTGAAGAGTACATTGAAACAGCATCAATTAATTCATCAAAAATGGTTGTGGCCCTATTAGAAAAACTGACCTCGGTGAGTTTATAAGGTGATTACACATTTTGTTCAAACCCATTTGGACATTATTGTATTTTTTATAGCGCTCCTTGCTGAGCGCTTTTTCCCCTTAGTTAGCTGGTATCACCCCAACACTTTTTTAAGCATTATATTCGCAGCCTTGGGAGAGCGTTTATATAACCGTTCAAACCCCACGAGTTATCAATATATTGCCTCTACCCTTGCCTTTACTTTGACCGTTTTAGTGATTGTCGTTCTTGTTGTATTGTTCTTAGAGTTTGCTTTCTACCCCGAGTTACTGAATGGCTTAATCTTATATTTACTGCTAAGTAGCCGCTTACAAGAAAAGAAGTCGCTGCGTATTGCTAGACTCATAAAACAAAATCAAAAAGCTATCGCAAAAGAGCTACTATCGAGTTTGGTTGCACGTGATGTGTCACGACTTTCATCGCCAGGTATCTGTAAAGCCACCATGGAGTCATTGGTGCTGCAAAGTGCGAGGCATTATTTTGCCGTTATATTCTTTTATTTAATCGGCGGCCCTATTAGCGCAATCGTTTATCGTTTATTAACGCTTATTCACCAATCATGGCGTAAAAAGCAACAGCCAAATAGTCCATTTTTAAAACCTATCGCAAAGCTGTTATTTGTCCTTGAGTGGCTACCCACTCGATTAGTTGCCATCACGATTGCGGCAACCAATGCCAGTAAACACAGTATTCATTATATTAAATACTACGGTAGACATTTTTATCAAACGAATACAGGCTGGTTATTAAGTGTGACCTCAGCAGCCTTACACGTACAACTTGGCGGCCCCGCACTTTATCAAGGCGAACGTTACAATAAAATGCGTGTAGGCACCGAACGATTACCCACTGCCGATGATATTCCTGTGCTTGTAAACCGTTTAAATCAAGCAAAAGCATTCTGGCTGCTATCAATCGTTGCAATCGAAATAGCCACACTATTGCTCGTTAACTAATTGCGACAAAAAAACCAGCCGAAGCTGGTTTTTTGTTTTGCTTAGTATGGAAGTATTAAGCAACCGTGATCTTTGCAAACTTACGTTTACCTACTTGGTAAATCTCAGTGGTGCCTTTTGCAACTTCAAGCTTAGTATCTGTTACTTTTTCTTCACCATTAATTTTAACTGCGCCTTGCTTGATCATTCGCATTGCTTCAGACGTACTCGCTACTAAGTTTGCTTCTTTTAGCAAATTAGTGATAAAGACCGACTCTTCAGCGATGGTTACAGTCACTTCAGGGATTTCATCTGGTAAAGCATTTTTTTGGAATCGTTTGATGAAATCTTGGTGTGCACCTTCGGCTGCATCTGCGCTGTGGAAACGCGCAATTAATTCTTTAGCCAGTTCAATCTTAATATCACGCGGATTAACACCCTCTGCAACGCGTTGCTTAAGTGCAGCAATTTCTTCAATAGATAACGCACTTAGTAAGTCATAATAACGCCACATTAGCTCATCACTAATTGACATCACTTTACCAAACATATCGTTTGGTTCATCAGTAATACCAATGTAGTTGCCTAATGATTTAGACATTTTTTGTACGCCGTCAGTCCCTTCAAGCAGCGGCATCATTAGCACTGTTTGTGGCTTTTGACCTTCGTCTTTTTGTAACTCACGACCCATTAGTAAATTAAAACGTTGATCAGTACCACCTAGTTCAACGTCTGCTTCTAATGCAACTGAGTCCCAACCTTGAACAAGTGGATATAAAAATTCGTGGATTGCAATAGATTGGCCACCGGCATAACGCTTTTTAAAGTCATCACGTTCTAGCATACGTGCTACTGTTTGACGCGCAGCCAGTTTGATCATGCCCGCAGCACCTAATGTCTCCATCCACGTAGAGTTAAATGCAACCGTTGTTTTAGCAGGATCAAGAATCTTAAATACTTGCTCTTTATATGTTTCGGCATTTGCAAGCACGTCATCACGGGTTAACGGTTTACGTGTCACGTTTTTACCCGTTGGATCACCAATCATACCTGTGAAATCACCAATCAAGAAAATCACTTCATGACCTAGGTCTTGGAAGGTTTTCATTTTATTGATAAGTACTGTGTGACCTAAATGTAGATCAGGCGCAGTTGGATCGAAACCCGCTTTGATCTTTAACTTCTTACCAGACTTTAATTTTTCAACTAATTCGTCTTCAATTAATATCTCTTCTGCACCGCGTTTTATCTCAGCTAGAGCGGTTTGTAAATCCACTGTGTATTACTCCAAAAATTCAGCTTACCGGGCGTGGTGGCCTATTAGGGTTAAAATAGAACTAAAACATTAAAATTTAGCTAGTTAGCGCCAGAAATACTGCACAAAAATAAAGCTAACTTAACCGTGTTAAGTAAAAGCCCCGAAGGCAGCGCGCGTGATTGTTCTTTATACCGCGTTATTGCATTTTAATGAAGGTACTTTAGTTAACTAATGCATAATTAGTTTAACTCTTGGCATCTGCTGCAAATTTAATCAAAAAAGTTTAACGCGCCTACTAATTCTAGCGTAAAATAGCGCCAGTTTAAATCTACAAAACTCTGGTATTTGCTCTATTTTAGGTATATCCTGCAATATTAGTAATTAATTTTCTTGACAGCAGAAAAAGGCACGTTATGGTTCACGTTGTGCACAAACTCCCCAAAAAACACAAACTGCTTATTCTCGGTTTGGTTTCTGCTATTGCTGGCTTAGCATTATTACCTTCGGAAAAAGCCACCGCATCAAAGGATAACAGTGCGAATGCACTTGAGATTGGCAAGCGCTACGAATTACAAGTTAAAGTTGACGATAACGAAAAACTAACTGAATTAAATTCTGAGCAAGCAGCAGCTAAACTTCCAGAATACGACCTTATCGACCATGAAGTTCGCAATGGCGATAATTTAGCACTTATTTTTAAACGTGCAGGCTTTTCCGCACAAACATTACACAAGCTAATCAATACAAACGCTGAAACGCGTAAACTGACAAAAATTCATCCAGGCGAAGTATTAAGCTTTGCAACCGCAGAAGATGGCTCATTAGCACAGCTTCGCTATGTTATCTCAAAAACAGATACCTTATACGTTACCTTAAACGAAGAAGGTAACTACGACACCTCTATCGATAGTAAAGAGATAGAAACGCTGAGTAAATCAGCCGGTGGAGAGATTAATAGCAGCTTTTGGACATCAGGTATTGCCGCAGGCCTTAGCGAACGTCAAATTATGAACTTTGCTGATATTTTTGGTTGGGATGTCGATTTTGCCAATGATATTCGTAATGGTGACCAATTCGGTTTAATTTACGAAGCACATTATGTTGATGGTGAATACATTGGCGACGGTAAAATTATTGCCGCAGAATTTATTAACCAAGGCGAGCGCTACACAGCAATTCGTCATACAGATGGTAACTTTTACACTCCTGAAGGCCGTAGCATGAAAAAAGCCTTCTTGCGTGCACCAGTTAACTTTAAATATATTAGCTCTAGCTTTAACCCACGCCGTTTACACCCTGTAACAAAGACAGTTAAGCCACACAACGGTATCGATTATGCCGCGCGCACTGGCACACCGGTTGTTTCAGCTGGTAATGGTAAAGTACTTAAGGCAGGCTACAGTAAGTACAACGGTAACTATGTTTTTATTAGCCATGGCACTCAATACGTGACTAAGTACTTACACTTAAACAAAAAAATGGTTAAAACGGGTCAGAAAGTGAAGCAAGGCCAAAAAATTGGTACGGTCGGTGCCACTGGTCGTGTAACAGGCCCACACTTACATTATGAGTTTTTGGTAAATGGTGTACACCGTAACCCTAAAACGGTAAAACTACCTAAATCAGAACCTTTGCCTCGTGATGAGTTAGCCAAGTTTAAACCTATTGCAGATAACTTCTTAGCGCAATTACAGCGTAACCGTGAAATGCAATTAGCCTTAAACAAATAAGCTAAATTAATAATGACAAAGCCGCTGCACGTTGTAGCGGCTTTTTTGCGCTTGGCCCTAAATTACCTTACGAGTAAATAAATAAGCTGAATAACCATTGAGATCATCACCAAAGGCCAAATGTATTTAGCGTATTTAGTTGCGCCATCAAGGCCCAGTTTTGAATGGTACTTTTCAAGTAACGGCACCAGAATAACCAAGGCAATAAACAAGCAAAGTAAGATAACAAATATATTCATGGTGGCTTCCTAATGTAGACGGTAATGTAACCAGTTTATAGGCAAAAAAAAGCGCAGTAAAATTACTGCGCCAGTCGGTTGGAAGTAAAATGTCTAATCGATTTATTAACCTACAATCGCTAACAAAATACCTGCTGCAACAGCACTGCCTAGTACCCCTGCAACATTTGGCCCCATTGCATGCATTAACAAGAAATTATGCGGGTTACTTTCAAGGCCTACTTTATTAACAACACGCGCAGCCATCGGAACGGCTGACACTCCAGCAGCCCCTACTAGCGGGTTAATAGGTGATTTAGAAATCTTATTGAGGCCTTTTGCCATAAAAACACCAGACGCTGTACCAATGGCAAAAGCCAATGCACCAAGTACTAAAATACCTATCGTTTCGACAGTTAAGAACTTATCGGCAGCCAGTTTTGAGCCAACAGCAAGACCTAAAAAAATAGTGGTAATGTTAATGATCTCGTTTTGCGCACTATTACTTAAACGGTCAACAACACCAGACTCTCGCATTAAATTACCTAAACAAAACATGCCAACAAGAGGGGTTGCCGCTGGTAAGAACAAAATAGTTAGGCTCAATACCATAAGCGGGAAAATAATCTTCTCAGTTTTCGACACAGCACGTAATTGTGGCATTTGAATTTGGCGCTCTTCAGGCGTTGTTAAAGCTCGCATGATAGGCGGTTGAATTATAGGAACCAATGCCATGTACGAATAGGCAGCTACTGCAATGGCACCTAATAAATCAGGAGCCAATTTCGACGCTAAAAATATTGCCGTTGGACCATCTGCACCACCGATAATAGCGATAGCGGATGCATCTTGCAGGGTAAACTCAAAACCTGGAATAAAGTTAAGTAAAATGGCACCAAGTAAGGTTGCAAAAATACCAAACTGAGCAGCAGCCCCCAATAACAACATGCGAGGGTTTGCAATTAAAGCACTAAAATCTGTTAATGCACCCACCCCCATAAAGATCAACAGTGGAAAAACACCTGAGTCGATACCAATGTGATAAACATAATATAAAAGCCCACCTGGGTCAGATAACCCAGCAACTGGAATGTTTGTCAAAATAGCGCCGAAGCCAATGGGTAAAAGCAGCAACGGCTCAAAATTACGTGCAATTGCCAAATACAGCAATAAGCACCCTACGGCAATCATAATCAAAGCAGGAAAGGTAAAGTTTGCTATACCCGTTGCATGCCAAAGGTTTAAAAGACCATCCATCTTCTATCCCCTACGCTAACGAAATCATAGCATCGCCAGTGGTAACTGAGTCACCTTCGGCTACTAAGATTTCAGCGACAGTGCCTGTATGTGCAGCACGGACTTCGGTTTCCATTTTCATTGCTTCCATAATGATAACCACATCGCCTTGATTTACCGTTTGGCCCGGCTTTACCTTAATTTTAAAGATATTACCCGCCAATGGCGCATTGAGCGTTTCACCCGCTGACGCTGATGCCGATTGTGGAATTAATTCGCTGTCTTTAAGAGTAACTTCTTTAAGCTCACCACCTTGCGCTACTACGACATCGTAAACTTTCCCATCAACTTTTACGCTATACTGCTCAGCTTTAACGGCATTTTTGCCTGACGTAGGTTGTTTACTTTCAGTCTGGGCAGTTTCAGCGGTTGGAACTGCTTCAAATGCATCAGGGTTATGGCGGTTTTTAATAAACTTCAAGCCAATTTGCGGGAATAATGCATAAGTAAGCACATCATCAATTACTTCATCAGCAAGCTCTAAGCCTTGCTCTTTGGCTTCTTTTAAAAGCTCAGCTTCTAATTTCTCAAGTTCAGGCTCAAGTTTATCAGCAGGGCGACAAGTAATCGGTTCAGCACCATCAAGGACGCGTTCTTGCAACTCTTTATTCATTGGCGCTGGTGTCGCACCATATTCACCTTTAAGTACACCGGCAGTTTCTTTAGTGATTGTTTTATAACGCTCACCAGTTAATACATTAAGTACCGCTTGTGTTCCTACTATTTGTGAGGTGGGTGTAACAAGCGGAATGAACCCTAAGTCTTCACGAACACGCGGGATCTCAAGTAATACTTGGTCTAATTTATCTGCTGCACCTTGCTCTTTAAGCTGGTTTTCCATGTTAGTTAACATGCCGCCAGGCACTTGTGCTAGTAAAATTCGACCATCAACCCCTTTTAAGCTGCCTTCAAATGCCGCATACTTTTTGCGAACATCACGGAAGTACGCAGCAATTTCTTCAAGTTGATTTAAATCGAGTTCAGTATCGCGCTCTGTGCCTTCAACAATTGACACAATTGTTTCAGTGGCACTGTGGCCATACGTCATACTCATTGACGATATTGCGGTATCAAGCATATCAATACCTGCATCAATTGCTTTTTGATATGTTGCAGTGCTAAGCCCCGTAGTCGCATGACATTGCATAGCAATCGGAATTGAAACTGTCTCTTTCAACCCTTTAATGAGTTGCTCACACTCATACGGTTTTAATAAACCCGCCATATCTTTAATACAAATAGAGTGACAACCAAGCTCTTCTAATTGTTTAGCAAGTTTTAACCACATATCAAGCGTATGAACAGGGCTTACCGTATACGAAATAGTCCCTTGCGCGTGCGCTCCCACTTTAACAGCCGCTTTAATCGCCGTTTCTAAGTTACGTACATCATTCATCGCATCGAAAATACGGAATACATCAACGCCATTTTTATGGGCGCGTTCAACAAATTTTTCGACAACGTCATCAGCATAGTGGCGATAACCTAAGAGATTTTGACCGCGTAATAACATTTGCTGTTTAGTGTTTGGCATTGCCGCCTTTAGCTCACGGATACGCTGCCAAGGGTCTTCACCTAAATAACGGATACAGGAGTCAAAAGTAGCTCCCCCCCATGATTCAATAGACCAATAACCTGCATGATCAAGCTTTTCGGCAATAGGCAGCATATCATCTAGGCGCATACGCGTTGCTAATAGAGACTGATGCGCATCACGCAATACTAATTCGGTTAGTTTTAATTTAGCCATGTTCAAGCTGCTCCGTTATTGTTGTTTATTTCTAAATTGAGCGATAGCAGCGCTGATAGCTGCAATATGTGCCGGTGGTACCCCTTGCTGAGGCTGTAATTTTGCGGTTCGGGCTGGAACTGAGCTCGCAGAGTTTTCAAATCGCCCCAACAATTTCGACATCAGCAGTACGGCTGAAATCAAAATACTGAGAAAGATAAATACACCCACCATACCCGTTAGCATTAAGCTGGCTGCGGTTGTAAGTAAGCCACCAATATCCATACTGCTCCCCTCGCTACTCAGAATAAAAAAACACTTAAATCGAATATTTATACATTCATAATAACAAACAAAACTTATTTTTAAAGCTTTATTGTCAATTGGTAAAACCAATTAATTACAGGGTAACACATCAAACAATTAATTAACACCAAGCCATTACGGCAATTAACTACCCAATATAGACGATAAAAATACTCAATATAGTCAAAAGTTATATGTAAAAATAGTTAACTGTGTAACGTAGCAGCGTAAAAATCAGCTAAAGCAAGGGGTTTGGTAACTTGCATGCCATACAGGTTAAATTGGTCTTACCAAGAAAACATAATCACAGGTGTCCACTTTCAGCATAGAAGTTGAAAAATTATCACTATGAATAAGTTACATGATCACTCGTAATAATTACCAAACGACACGCCACAAAAAAAACGAAAACAAAACTAACAAATTGAAAAATAAGGACTTTAAAACTTTGGTATGGAACTCGCTTCAGTCTAATCAACCGAAACGAAATTAAATAACCAAGGAGAACATTATGTTACGCTGGACAGTTACTTTTTTAGTTATAGCGCTAATCGCTGCAGTGTTAGGTTTTGGCGGTATTGCAGGGGCCGCAGCAGGCATAGCTAAAATCATATTTTTTATATTCTTAGTTTTACTTGTTATTTCACTTATATCAGGTGCTCTTAGAGGCAATGTACCTAAGTAATAACAAACCAACAGCAATTTACTTTACTAATTTATTTACAAGGAATTTCATTATGAAAAATTCAACTTTAAAAGCAGCTACTATCGCCCTATTTTCAGCTTTATTTATTATGGGGTGTGAAGACAACACAGCAGAAGAAGCTGGTGAGCGCATTGATGAAGCAGTAACCGACGCTCAAAATGCAGTAGAAGATGCATGCGAAGAAGTTAAAGAAGGTGTAAAAGCAGAAGAAACTAACTGCTAAAAATAGAGACTTTACGAAAAAAAGCGGCTTTATAAGTCGCTTTTTTTCGTAAAGCATTGGTATTTTTGAAAAACATATACAAAATAACGAAGTATTTTTTTACTTTTACCTAATATATATACTAAGCTGATATTGCTAAGAATGGACTATCAGCAGTATTCCATTGTTTTCTAGCCAACTATAATTTATTGGGAGATAACAATGTTAACCAGCAAACTATCTAATGCTATAAGATTAGCAATTAGTACAGGCTTCGTGTCATCAGTTTTACTGTATGCACCAACAAGTTCAGCCGAAGAAGAAACTGAAGCAAAAAAAGATCTCGAAGTGATATCAGTCACCGGTAGTCGGATTAGACAACCTGGTGCGGTCTCTGCAAGCCCTATTGTTTCAATTGGAGAAAAAGAACTAGGTTATCAACAAGAACCTGAAGTAGAGCAAATCCTTAGAACCCTTCCCTCTACAATCCCTGGAGACGGTAGTAACGTAAATAATGGCTCTGGCGGTGCAGCAACCATTAACTTAAGGGGCTTAGGTTCACAACGCTCTTTAGTGTTAATGAATGGTCGCCGGATGATTCCATACAACTATAATGGGTCTGTTGATAGCTCAACAATCCCCACAGCCCTCATTGAAAGAATTGACATTATTACCGGTGGTGCTTCTGCGGTATACGGCTCAGATGCGATTGCAGGTGCTGTGAATGTAGTCTTAAAAGATGACTTCCAAGGCGTTGATTTAGACTTTAAGCACTCTGAAACAGGTGATGGTGATGGCGATAAAGACAGCATAGCCCTGACAATCGGCTCTAATTTAGAAGATGATAAAGGCAATGTGGTTCTCTCTTTAGGCTGGAGCCAACGTGATCAAATCTTACTGGGTGACCGTCCGTTGGGCCTACTCGGTATAGAAACTAAAACAGGTGCTAACTACGAGCAATTCCTCAATGGTGAACCCCCAATTCCAGCACCAGCAGATTGTAGCGGTCCAAACTCTGTTGAAAGTGGCGGTTCAACAACAGCATTCCCTACGAGATTTGCGATTGTAGGTGCGGGTACAACAGGTTCTGGGCAATTTAGAAATGACGGAACATTGCAACCAGACACCTGTAGTGTATTTAACTTTAACCCTTATAACTTCTACCAAACACCTTCAGAGCGTTATTCTGCTACAGCCATTGCTAAATATAACTTAACTGATGAGCATAAAGTATATTCAAGCTTCAACTACACAAATACCAGTGTTGATACTCAGGTCGCACCATCTGGAACATTTGGTTCAAGCTTCAACTTACCGCTTGCTAATCCACTAATTGGTGACCAAGCTAGACAATTTATGATTGACGGAGCAACAGCAGCTCTGGCAGCTGGAAGCTTAGATGATAGCAACTGGCAAGACGTCAATGGCAATGGTATCGTTGATAGTGAAGACTATTTAAAAGTTCAACTTCGTCGTAGAACGTTAGAACTTGGCGCAAGAACAGAACGTTATGACAGTGCGCAATTCCAACTTGTAACTGGTGTGACAGGTTTCTTCCTTGATGACTGGGAATACGATGTTAGCTACCAATATGGTGAATCTAACAGAACCACAGTGCGTGGCGGCTATACTAACCTAACTAATATTCAAAATGCTCTTGATACAACAGATGGTGTCACTTGTAAAAATGGTGATTCTAGCTGTGTGCCAATCAATTTATTTGGTGGTTTCGGTACAATCACTGAAGAAATGGCAGGATACGCTCAAGCAATCGCCCTGCAACAGCAAAAATACAGCCAAGAAATTTTCACCGCAACGGTTAATGGCGCCATTAATTTTATCGAAATTCCAGGTGCAGGTGCGCCACTTTCGATGAGCTTTGGTTATGAAAATCGTCGCGAAAAAGGCCTTTTTGAACCGGATGAATGTTTAAAACTTGCCCCTGCAAGCTGCCAAGGGGGAGCCGGTGGTAACCAGCTACCGATTTCGGGTGGCTTTAAAGTTGATGAGGTATTTTTAGAAGGTTACCTACCTGTGTTAGATGGGTTACCTGGTGCTGAAACACTTGATGTTGAATTTGGTTTCCGCTGGGCAGACTATGACACTGTTGGTAGTAACGAAACTTGGAAGCTCGGTTTTAACTGGCGCCCTGTAAGTGATGTACTTGTTCGTGTAATGCAACAACAAGCAACACGTGCACCTAATGTTGGTGAGATTGCATCACCTGTAGTCACAGGCTTAGACAATGCACAACAAGATCCTTGCTCTGTCGCAAATGCCGCTAATATTGATGCAACGTTGAGACAACTTTGTATTTCAACTGGCATGACTGACGCGCAAGTAGGTAATGTACAAGATGTAATATCTGGTCAAGTGCAAGTTATCAGCGGGAGCGATCCTTTAAACCCACCTGGTGCTGAAGAAGCAGAAACATTTACTGCGGGTATTGTCTGGACGCCTGAGTTCAGTGCAGTTGAAAACTTTACAATTACACTCGATTACTACGATATTGATATTGATAATATTATTGGTAACTTCTCAGCTCAGGAAATTCTGGATGCATGTTATGTACTTGGCGATGCAAACGAGTGTGCAAAAATCAACCGTATTGGGGGTGATTTAACAATTGCTGGCGCGGGTATTGAGCAATTTACGACCAACTTAAAAAACCAACGCGCCGAGGGTGTAGAGCTTGGGTTTAATTTTGGTATTTTGCTTGATGATATGGGCGAATTGCAGTTCTCTGGTAATGTAAACAAATACCTAACTCAAGAATCACAAAGTTCCAGCACTGCCCGTATTATTGACTGTAAAGGGTATTTCAGCACAAGCTGTGATCCTGTTTCTGAATTACGCTGGGTACAACGTACTAGCTGGATTTGGGAAGACTTTACGGTTTCATTACAATGGCGCCATATAGATGGTGTTGATGTTGAGCCAATCGAAGCACCTAATGTTTTTGAAGAATTCAGAAGTATTGAAAGCTACGATTACTTCGATTTATTTGCCAGCTATCATGTTACCGAATACATGAATGTTACATTCGGTATTGATAACATGTTTGAAAAAGAGCCACCTGTAGTGGGTGGTGAAGCTGGTGATACAAGCTCAAACTCAGGTAACACATTCCCAAGTAACTATGACGTTTTAGGTCGTCAATTTAAAATGGGTGTGAAGTTAAAGTTTTAATAACTTAAAACCAGAGCGGCTTATAAAGCCGCTCTTTTTTTACTTAATTTTTTACTTACATTGAACAGTTAATACCTTCCCTGACGCCATACTGTTAATTTGCCAATTACCATCGACTAAACTCACCTTCGCTATATCACTTACTTCAAAGTCGCCGGGTACATTCAAACGGGTTAAATTATCAGCCAGTTGCTGCTGACAGTATGGGGGTGTATCACCATGCATTACCAACACCGGCTTATCAGTGCGCTTTGCAAAGTCATTGATTGCATCTCTATATACTTTAAAGGCGTCGCAGTCGCTTCGGCGTAAATCAGCGCATGGCTGCTTTTTAGTTGAACGATAGATATCGGCTTGAAAGCCAAACACATATGCCTTCGCACTCTGATTAACTAACGCCTGATTTAACCAATTTACATTGAGCTTGTCTCGTGTATCGGCCGCATCGAGTGCAACATGTTTATCAGTTTTTAGTATTTGAGAGCGGCCATTAAACGTACCTGGTATATGCAAAGTGCGAAACTCTATTCCGTCAAACTGCCAGCGAGCGTTTTCAAGCATATCGGCCTGCTGTGTAAAGCCCTCTAGCTGCTTCGCTTTTTTAACGTATGCTTCGTCATACAGTAATCCTTTAACGTAGTTTAATCGCTCAAGTTCATCAAAACGGGGATTTAGCGTAGCACGGTCACAGTCGGTCCATTCATTGTCGCCAGGCGTATAAATAAATGGCTGAGAAGAAAGAGAAGTAAGTAGTTGTTTATTGCTAGTTAAGAGTTCATTGGTACATGCAAGAGAGCCAGATTTCATATCACCTAAATGCATCAAAAAGCCATGAGGCGTAGTCGCAACAGCTTTTGCTAACTTGCCATTGGGCTTAGCAAGGTTAATTTCATCAATTGGTGTATAAGGCATGTCGGCCATAACTAAAAACGAGTTAGTGGCCACTGTAAGAGCTAAAGATAATGAGCTAAAGAGCATAATATTTTCGCCTAAAAACACATTTACTTAAACGCATTCACTTAAACTCTAGGCAGCTTAATTAAATAAGCTGTTTAGAGACAGGTAAAACGGGCAATAGCAAGGCGAAAAGCTTCATCATTACGTTGTTCTAGATAGAAACTTTTAACGCAGCTAGCGTCAGGTTTAATCCCTCTGAATGATTAAGTAATATTGCAGGTTGGTATAAGCTCTCATAATGACAACAAAATGAAAACCAACTACGGTAGTTTTTTTCTAAAAATGATAAACTTCATGTATCAAATAATGTGAGTACCATGAATGTCGCTAAGTATAACTTACACACTAGATAAACCTTATTACTATGAGTGCTTTGATGAGTCATTGCCCTACTCTTCACAGGCAAAACCAAAATATCCATTATTAGTATTGCTAATAAGCCTAGGGTTACTTGCCTTTTATATGCTTGAAAACCATTACCTTGGCAGCTTTATGTTTATGCTGGCTATCGTTGAGTGTTTATCGTTTTACTACAAACGCCCTTGGTGGGTCACTAGGCAAATGCTGAGTCGCGCATCAGGCAGTGAAGTAACCGTTAGTTTTGATGATGAGGGTGTAAAAGCCGAAAACCCTTACAAAAGCTACCAATTAAGTTGGCAGCAAATCAATGAGATTATTGAAACAGAGCGGGGTTATATTTTAAAAGCAGACAAAGGCATGCAGTATTTATCAAAGCAAGCGCTAAACGAAGCAATGACCACCGCGCTAAATAAAAGAGCCACTCAATGAGTGGCTCTTAAAAAATCTTTTTGCTGATTAAACATTACCCGGATTAGGGTTAGATTTCTCTGCTTGGATTCGCATGTAAATTTCTTCACGATGTACAGAGACATCTTTAGGTGCATTTACACCAATGCGAACCTGATTTCCTTTAACACCAAGAACAGTAACTGTTACTTCGTCACCGATCATTAGGGTTTCACCTACTCTTCGAGTTAGTATTAGCATTCTCTTGCTCCCATGTTCCAAAAAATTAAAAGATTCCGCGTCAAAATCATTTTAATGAAAACTAGACCTAAAAGTAAGTAAAAACTCTATATCTTACTCATTTTCAGTTAAAAAAACTTTGTGTAGTGCACGTACAGCCAGTTCTAAATACTTTTCATCAATTAAAACTGATATCTTTATTTCTGATGTCGATATAAGTATCACTTTGATGCTTTCTTGTGCAAGTGCATTAAAAAATAAACTTGCGACACCTGAGTGAGATTTCATCCCTACGCCAACAGCAGATACCTTGGCAACATTGCTTACTCCATTTATAGATTCAGCTTTGATAGCACTTTGGTTACTGGTTAAAATTTCAAGCGCCTGCTCAAAATCATTTGTGTGCACAGTAAAAGCATAGTCTATTTTTTCAAAGTTATGATTAACTTGATTAATCATATCTATTTCGATACCGAATTCTGCAAAAAGTTGCAAAATTTTTGCAAGGTTTTCCATTCCTTGTGGCACTGCGTTGACATAAATAAGACTTTCATCTCGATTAAACGCAATACCCGACACAATATTTGCTTGCACATCCGGCTCCTCAAAACTGATCAAGGTCCCTTGATCGGGATTAAAACTCGATAACACCCTGAGCGGTATATTATACTTTCCTGCTGCTTCGACACTGCGAATATGTAAGACCTTTGCGCCTAAACTCGCCATTTCGAGCATTTCTTCAAAGGTAACATGGCTCATACGACGCGCATTTGGTTCAATGCGTGGATCGGTCGTATAAACGCCGTCAACATCAGTATAAATTTGGCATTCATCGGCATTAATTGCCCCCGCAATTTCAACTGCTGAGGTATCAGTGCCGCCGCGACCTAACGTGGTGATATTGCCCTCGATATCACGGCCTTGAAAACCAGCAATAATTGCAATCCGGTTATGCTCAAGCTCATGCTTTAGCCGTGTCGCTGCAATTTCTTCAATACGGGCTTTACCGAACATATTGTCAGTACGAATATTTACCTGATCGGCAAGTAAGCTAACAGCTGAGTGTCCACGCTTAATTATTGCCATTGCCAACAACGATACCGACACTTGCTCACCAGTGGTAAGCAACACATCGAGTTCACGGGCACTAGGCCGAGAATCTATTTGTTTAGCGAGGTCAATCAGACGGTTAGTTTCTCCCGACATAGCCGAGAGCACCACCACAACTTGATGGCCTTGTTGTTTTGTTTTAACAACAAGGTCGGCGACGGCCTCAATACGCTCAATGGAGCCCACTGAAGTGCCGCCGAACTTTTGGACGATAAGTGCCACTAGTGATTAAGAACGTTCAGATAACCAACTAGTTACGCTTTCTAAAGCTGCGCTTAGGTTCTCTGGCTGAGTACCACCCGCTTGCGCCATATCAGGACGACCACCGCCTTTACCGCCCACTTGTGCAGCCATGTGATTAACAAGTTCACCCGCTTTCACTTTGCCTGTCAGGTCTTTAGTTACACCGGCAATTAAGCTAACTTTGTCGCCGTTTGCTACACCAAGTGCAATCACGCCTGAACCAATCTTCGTTTTCAGGTCATCAACCATGCCACGTAATGCTTTCGACTCTGTACCAGCTACATCAGCAACTAGAAGTTTAATACCATTCACTTCAACAACTGAGTCAAGTAGCGATGCACCCGCCGCACTTGCTAGCTTATCGTTAAGCTGAGCAATTTGCTTCTCAAGCCCTTTTGACTTTTCAAGGAGTGCTGTTACTTTTTCAAGTACCGTGCTGCTATCACCTTTTACTAGAGCTGCAACATCGTTTAACTGTTGCTCCTGCTCACTGACATACGCAACAGCTTCAGCACCTGTTACCGCTTCGATACGACGAATACCAGCTGCAATGCCGCTTTCTGATACGATTTTGAATAAACCAATATCACCAGCACGCTTAACGTGAGTACCACCACACAGCTCGATTGAGTAATCACCAATCGTGACTACGCGCACTTCGTCGTCGTATTTCTCACCGAATAACGCCATCGCCCCTTTTGCCTTGGCCTCATCAATTGCCATAAGCTCAGTCTCAAGCGCAAAGTTACGACGGATTTCGTCGTTCACTGCACGCTCAATTTGACGTAATTCATCTTTTGTTACGGCTTCAAAGTGAGAGAAATCAAAACGTAAACGCTCAGGGTCAACCAGTGAACCTTTTTGACTTACGTGATCACCTAAAATTTGGCGAAGCGTTTCATGTAAAATATGCGTGGCAGTATGGTTTTTCTTAATGCTATCGCGACGTGCTGCATCAATTGTTGCTTCTGCTTTGTCGTTTGTACCAATGCGGCCTTGTACACGACCATGGTGCGCAAATGCATTACCCAGCTTGGTAGTGTTAGTAACAACAAACTCACCACCCGCCACTTTTAACACCCCCGTGTCACCAACCTGACCACCTGACTCGGCGTAGAATGGTGTACGGTCAAGAATAGCAATACCTTCTTGGCCATCTTCAAGTACAGAAACAGATTGGCCCTCGGCAAATAATTCAACCACGGTGCCAGTGTAGTGCTCTGAATCGTACCCTTTAAAGTCTGTGTGTTTTTCAGATTTAAGTTGCTGATTATAATCAGCACCAAATTTACCCGCTTGCTGTGCTTGCTTACGCTGAACAGCCATGCACTCTTGAAAACCTTGCTCATCAATAGTCATGAAACGCTCACGCGCAACGTCAGCCGTTAAATCAGCAGGGAAACCGTAAGTATCGTAAAGCTTGAAGACTAAATCACCCGGGATTACATCACCTTCGATGTCAGTAAGGCTTTCTTCAAGAATTGCTAGACCACGCTCAAGTGTTTTACCAAACTGCTCTTCTTCGATGCGTAATACTTTTTCGATAATTTCTTGTTGCTTAGCAAGCTCAGGATACGCTTGACCCATTTGCTCGATTAGTGCAGCAACAAGCTTATAGAAGAACGCGCCTTTTGCGCCAAGTTTGTTACCGTGACGTACTGCACGACGAATAATACGACGTAATACGTAACCGCGGCCTTCGTTTGATGGCATAACGCCGTCAGACACTAAGAATGCACACGAACGAATGTGGTCAGCCACTACGCGTAATGATTTATCATTTAAATCTTGCGCGTTGGTTACTTTAGCCGCCGCAGCAATGAGTGCTTGGAACAAATCGATTTCGTAGTTTGAGTGAACGCCTTGTAAAATAGCCGCGATACGCTCAAGACCCATACCAGTATCAACAGATTGCTTAGGAAGCGGCTCCATTGTACCGTCGGCATGGCGGTTGTATTGCATGAATACGAGGTTCCAAATTTCGATGAAACGGTCGCCATCTTCTTCAGGTGAACCTGGAGGCCCCCCCCAAATTTCTTCACCGTGATCATAAAAGATTTCTGAACATGGACCACACGGACCCGTGTCACCCATTGACCAGAAGTTATCGCTGGTTGCAATACGAATGATGCGGTCTTCACTTAGACCCACTTCTTTGTGCCAAATGTTAAACGCTTCTTCGTCATCGTGGTAAATAGTAACCAATAACTTTTCTTGCGGTAACTTTACAGTCTCTGTTAAAAACTGCCACGCAAACTTAATCGCGTCTTGTTTGAAGTAATCGCCAAAGCTGAAGTTACCTAACATTTCGAAGAATGTATGGTGACGTGCAGTGTAACCCACGTTTTCAAGGTCGTTATGTTTACCACCTGCGCGCACACAACGCTGTGAGCTGGTTGCACGTGAATAAGGGCGGCTTTCCGCACCTAAAAATACATCTTTAAATTGCACCATGCCGGCGTTATTGAATAATAATGTGGCATCGTTGCCCGGGATCAGCGAGCTTGAAGGAACAATTTGGTGTTGTTTAGAGGCAAAAAAGTCTAAGAACTGTTGCCTGATCTGTGCGGTAGTCATATGCTGCATGTGAAAGTCTCACCCGTTTATTGCTGTGCTTGCATTGCAAAATCAATTTGTTCGTAATTAAAGCCTCGATACATCAAGTAGCGTACACGTTTCGCTTTTTCTTTCTGATCGAGTTCTTTACGTGAATTTGAAAACTTTTTTAAATATGCGTCCTGTGCGAGCTCAAACCAATCGATTTCGAACTCTTCGAGCGTCTTGTCTAACAAAGCCCGATCTATCCCTTTTGCCATTGCTTCGCTTTGGATGCGTTTAGCCCCATGATACTTCGCTAAATGGCGGCGTACAAACCCTTCGCAGTAGCGCTGCTCGTTAATAAAGTTGTGTGACTCACACCAATCTAACAAACGCTCTGTAAACTCGGGCGTCGCTTCTTTTTGTTGTAGCTTTCGGGTTAAATCACGACGCGAGTAATCTTGTCGTGAAAGTAACCAAAGTACGTAATTTTTTAACTTTTTTTCTTTATCATCCATTACGCGTCAAAGCGTCCTGATTGTGACGATGTTTCTGGTGTCTTTGGTTGGTCATCATTTTTTGGCACAACTGGCATAAAAATAGCCTGAAAAGACACGAAGAAGCTAATGTAACAAATTGGCATTAAAACCAATAGTGGAATAAACGATAAAGGTATACAGATCAGCATTAATACAGCACAAATCAAACCGTAAACACCTAACGGAGCCATATTATGATAAAACACCATGAACGAGGTTTTTAATACCTGGAACATGTTGGTTTGCTTTTGAAAATAAACCAAGGGGACTGCATAAGCAAACGCCGTTAAATACACACAGATTGCCAGTAAAAAAACGGCCACTTGCCCCATAGAAATGGTTGCCAGTAAATCCGCTATGTGTGTTTGGTTTTGTGGGTCGAACGTTTGGCTTGAAATAACTGCATAGGCATCTGCAAAGATAAAATTAGATAACACCGCTAATAAAATGCCCGCCGCCATTTGATACACAGCAACTCGCACTAAACCAATACGGTTCCCTTTATTGGTAAACGGTTTAAAGATATCTGCCTGACTAATCGTGCCACCTTGTTGTTTAGTTAGCACGGCTTGATAAAAGCCCGCCATTAAAAATGGGACAACAAATGCACCGACAACTTGCAGCAGGGGTAACACTAACGATAAGAAACCAATCACACCTATTAATAGGTGCATTAAAATAAACGTAAACGGTTGCAGCTTAAAGATTTCCCAACCTGCTTTAAACCATTTTACGCCTGCATCGGCTTTAAAAATACGCACTTCGATCGACATAGCTTCTCATTCAATAACGACAAAACGCACCGAGTATAACTGGGTGCGCTATTTGTTTATAGTCACCTGCTGTGAAAATTATTCAGGCTTTTTAATTTTTTTGATATCAAGCATGTGTGAACCATGTTTGATTTTTGTTTCTAAGTAAGCGCGATTACCAACAACACCTGCTTTAATGTGTGCATGCGTGCCGACAACTGAATCAACTTCAATGCCAGCATCACGCAGAGCTTTGAGCTTATTTGGGTTGTTAGTCATTAACTTAACATGCTTTTGATTAAGTGCCTCGAGCATTAAAACAGCGTCAGAAAAATCACGCAAATCATCGGCAAAACCTAGGTGGTTATTCGCTTCGTAAGTATTCATACCTTGCGATTGCAATACATAAGCATCAATCTTATTGTATAAACCTATGCCACGCCCTTCTTGGCGCAAATATAATAAAATTCCACCTTGCTCATGCATCATTTCAATGCACTCATTTAACTGCTCACCACAGTCACAACGCGAAGAATGAAATACATCACCCGTTAAGCACTCTGAATGCATACGAATTAAGGGGATGTCTTGCTCGGTGTCAGCTTGATTAAATACTAAAGCAATATGCTCTTGGCCATCATTTAAACCACTAAACGAGACGATTTCTGCAGGGATATCACTGTTTTTGCCAACATTTAGCTGGACTCTTGCTCTTACTTGCGCCACGACAAATCCAAATTAAAAAAATAAATGCAATACTGCAAATGTGATTACAACAGTTTGAGGTTGTAAGAATGCAACATACGACGAGTGATAACTAATATTGAGGCAGTTACCAGCAATTCAAGTATTATACACTCAAACCAGACGAAGATACGAGCTTTGCACATCTTTCAAGCTTAATTTTACAGCCGTATTCATCAACACTTCCTCCGCATTTTTAACTAGAAATTACCCAATTAAGTGACATTTATAATACCTTTTGCTAATCTCGACTAATAAATATGAGTAACCCTCGTTTGTGGTTTATTTAAAAGCTAACTTGCGAAATATAATAAGGATTATTATGAAAAAAGCCTCTTTAGCCATATGTTTAGGCATACTATTAAGCCAGCCTTGTTTAGCTAATCAAGATATAAACAGTGAGTTTAATGAAACTTACCGCGCCTATTTAGCTGCGCTTGAAAACCAACAAGACACTACCGAACTTGCTCAAAAAGCCTATCAACTCGGTCAAAAAGTGTATGGCGAAAACTCCGACAATACAGCGAATTTAGCCATTAACTACGCAAATAGTCTTGCCACGTACCAGCACGAAAAACAATACGAGTTATACAAAACGGCATACACTATTTTAGAAAAAAGACATGGTGAACACAGTACCGAAGTCTATGATGCACTGCTCGGCATGGCTGAATCGACTCAATCAGCAAGAAAAGCAAGTGCTTACTTAAGCGACTTAATTAGCATTGCTGAGCAACAAAAGAATGACAAACTGGTTGCCGACAGTAAGCTCAGTGCAGCACGTATTTTGGCCCTTAAAAACAGTGGTGAACGTTACTTAACAGCTAAACGTTACCTAGAAGAAGCCGATGAATATTACAAAGATAATGTGCCAAGTAACTCGCTAGAGCGTATTCAAGCAGACTTTTTAGCCGCCGCTTTTGCTCAAAGCAGGCACGATTATGACTACGCAATTGAGCGCCTTAACCATGTTGTTAAAGTATTTGATGACGCACTCAGTTTTGATCACAAAGCCGAACTGGACGCCCACTCTAAGCTAGTTCATTTATACGAAAAAATAGGTAAAAGCGATGAAGCAACCAAGCACTGTATTGCTATCGCAAAAATGGTGCCGTGGAAAGACAACCAAGAGCAAGAGCCCTTGTATCGCGTGCATCCTAAGTACCCCATGTCAAAGGCACAGCTTAGACAAAGTGGTTCTGTTATTATGGAGTTCGAAGTGACTCCCACAGGCTTTGTAGATAACGTTGCCGTACTTGAGTCTAAAGGCGGTAAAGCATTCGAAGTAGAAGCTATAAAAGCAATGAAAAAGTGGCGTTATGCCCCAAAATTTGAAGATGGGCATGCCGTTGCATCAACAACCCAAGTTCAGCTCGACTTTAAAATAAACTAATCAAAATAAACTAATCAAAATAAACTAAAAGGTCGCAGTGCGACCTTTTAAAAAAATTAAAGCTTTTTGAGCAAGTTATCCGCCGCGTTTTCGATTAAATCTAGGACCTTTTCAAAACCTTGATCGCCACCATAATAAGGATCGGGAATTTCTTGCTCGCCCGCATCACCATGGCTTAAAAATAACGACAATTTATATTGCAAATGCTCAGGGCATTGCGCGTGTAAATCAGCAAGGTTTTGCTTGTCAGCCGCTAAAATAAAATCAAACTCATAAAAATCAGTCTGCGTAACCGGGCGCGAATAAATCCCTTTAAAGCTGTAGCCTCGTTTTTCGCCTGCTGCTTTTGAACGTGAATCAGGTGGATTACCTTGGTGATAGCCAATCGTGCCTGCTGAGTCGACTTTTACATTAACATTAAGCGTCTTTGCACGACTTCTGAGCACCGCTTCAGCAGTTGGTGAGCGGCAAATATTACCCAAACATACAACCAAAACCTTCTTCATTACTCGTCCTTAAAAGTTCTTTAAAATAGCCTCATCATAGCGCTCGGCATCCAGGCTTAAATTATATTTCTCGGCGACACTATCAAGCTCAGCTTGTTTAATTGCCAGCTCATCCATAGTGATGGTGTTGTCGTCGAGCTGCCATAACAAACGCGAGCCAGCATAGCTGTAATGAATCGCTAATAAAGCATCGGCATTGCCCTCACGCCCAGCCGCTTTTAGCTTTGGCATTTTACGGGTAATCTTATTCAGCGCTTTTTTAAGCTCCCACACATACACAATCTCGGTCATGTAATCATGGTTGCGGTATTTATTGAGTACAAAGCCCACCAGCAAACTGCACACAACAACCCCCGATAGATTCCAGTGAAAATGACTCCCACTTGGGTCTGGGAATAACGCAATCAAGGTTTGTGAAATGGCTAAACTACCAACGGCTAAAGCAATAACACACGCTACAATAACGTGGTTTAAATGCTTACGGTAACGGGCTTTATCTATTTGAATGAGTTTCATAACTACCTAAAGAATCACACTAATTAAAGTGAAAAAATAAAAAGTGAAAATAGTTTCACCCCTTTTTTATTTGCCAGCCGTTTTAGCTATGAAAGCAATTATCCAAAAAGGAACGGCTATGCATACTTTACCACTAAACTCAGCAAGCTTGAATAACAGCAATGGCGCTTTAAAGACAACCGTCGCAATTATAGGTGGCGGGGTAATGACCTTTGCTGCATTTGCCTTTATGCAATACCTAATTTCAGCAGATCAACGCGCAGATATAAAAATGGGCCCCGATATTACCGTTGAAATTTACCAAGTGCCCGAAGACTCAAAAGTGCAAGTAAAGCAAACTTTGCCGCCACCACCCGTTACTCAGGTGCCACCGAAAACGCCCCCGCGGCCAGCTGCTGAAAACCCAGATACAATAATCATTTCCGATGCAACACCTACTATGACATTTGATGATATTGGCGACTCTCTCAGTAAAGCAATTAATCAACCAACCGGTGATGCGACCCCTATCGTGCGTATTAACCCTAAGTATCCCCCTGTTGCTGCACGTGATGGTATTGAAGGATGGGTGCAAATTAGTTTCAGCATTTCACCCACCGGCGAAGTTATCGACCCAGTCATTATTGACGCTGAGCCAAAACGAGTATTTGATCGAGAAGCTATTCGCGCTATAAAACGTTGGAAATACCGCCCCAAAGTAGTTGAAGGTGTGGCACAATTACAAACAAACCAAAGCGTTCAACTTGATTTTAAAATAGATGGATAACGGCCTATGCTAATGAGCATCAAGACATGGTTATTTGACACGCCAAACAGCGATTGTTTGGCGCTGTATGCCAAAACAGGCGACAACCGTTATCTCAACCAACTTGTTGCTCAATACGGTAACGACCTTTATCACTACCTAGTAACACAAAGTGATAAAGATTTAGCATTCGATATTTGCCAGCAAACCTGGTTAAAAGTCATTGATAAACGTGACTTTTATCACGCGCAAAACAACCTAAAAGCGTGGCTATTTCGTTTAGCGCGTAACGTGCTAATTGATGAGTTTCGAAAACAACAAAAATTTGTTGAACTAGAAGACAACCAGCTAGTGTCTGAGCCACACGATGCAAGTTATCACTACGATTATGACGCATTTGATAAAGCACTAATGGCGCTTAGCTTTGTACAGCGAGAAGCCCTGACATTACAGCAAGAAGGCTTTAGCCTCGATGACATTGTTGCCATTACACAAAGCAACCATGAGACCATAAAAACTCGGCTGCGATACGCCCGTCAAAACCTAAAACAACAACTTGGAGGCAATCATGAAGCGTGACGACGAGCAATTTGATGCCGATTTAAAAGCGCATTATCAAAAACGCAAAGCACAGCATACTTTAAGTCCTGAGCAGCTGACGCAAATGCAAAAGCCACAACAAGCTCGCTCAAAACAGCAACGCTTTTTAGGACTTCAAATGACAGGTGTTTTTGCTGCGCTGGCCATTTTGGGCTTTATTATGTTGCAATACAATAACCGCGAACTGACTGACGTATATGCTGTAGATTTATCAGATTACCACTGGCTTGAAGTTCATGAACTTGACGCAAAAGGCAGCTATGTCAGCAACCTAAAACAACAAAAACAAACCCTAGATGCCGACTACCAACACGCCCTTGCTGCTCATCAAACCCGTACCCGCTTCACTGGCCGCTTAGTCAGTGTTGATAACGATTGGTATATCGCAGACTGCGAGCAAAATATACTCGTACAAATAAAACAGTCACTACTTGAAGAGCTACAAAAACACGGCACACTCGATACCCACATTCACCAAGGCGACCTGTTGGCCCTTGACCAAAATCAACAAGGGCAAATTATCGCACTTAAACAATTAACGCATGAAGCCGTGAAATGTGAAGCATAAAAAGCTTAAGCCAATTTTTCGAGCCTAAGAGGCGATTTAACGCCGAGATATTTAGATTGAATAACAACTACTCCGGAATAAGAGAGTCATTAATATCAAGTGCTATGCTTATAATTTTTCCTCTAAGTCTTTGAGTATCAGTTTCTTCAATTAGACCCAATTTAGACAATACATTGATTATAATAGAAAAATCAATGAAAAAATACGCAATTTCAATCCCTCCTTTGTTCTGGCATGAGCCATAAGAGTTTATTTGAAACACAACGCCAAAATCTAAAAACATTTCGTAGAAAGAGTACAAAGATATTAAATTAACTTTTAATAAATCGAGGTTACTTAGTGAATATAGTTTTTCACTCAATACTTCAATATTTATGATCTCTTTACTTTTAGGCACCCATAAATCAAAGCAAACCATTTCTTCGGGGCTATTTTCTGGAAATAATTTTTTATATAGCTTTTGACTATCAATACATAAAGCTGATTTAAAATCTCTACTTTGAAGAATGTTGCTCTGATAAGAAACTTGCTCTTTTAGCTCTAATTTTACTAACTCAGACAGTGCTTTCCTATGTTCTATGAACAGAACAAAATTTTCTTTCTTATTGGCCAAATTAAATTGCTGTTGAGAAATATCTAACTGCTTTTCTATTTTATTTAGCTGATGTGAAACTTGAATGCTTCTGAAATACATCCCTATTAATGAGGTAATAGCAACCATAGAAGTAAAGACACCTATAGGTAACTTGAAGGTACTAGAAAAGCCAACCCAGTTTTCAATTAGTTTAAAATCTGTAGATAGCTGTTCACTAGTGAATAGTGCTTGTAATAAGAAAAATACTATAGTTATTATTGGAGTAGCATAAAAAGAAATCTTAAAACGACTTTTCCATAAAGTTAGCTCTTTATCATAGTCTTCACTTATTACTTCGCTTTCCTTTCTTTCCATACCATGTATCCAAATATCAAATTATTTTAAATAGCATTAATTTTTGGGTCATGCCCCGACCTTCGGCAGCATACTCTTACTAATCACTTTGAATGTATCTAGATCTATCAACATCGAATAAACTTCGTTGTTGTTGATGAATACCACAAATAGATTGCCTTCGGCGTTGAGATTAGACTCTACAATGCGGTTGTAACCTGAAATGACTTCGGTGTAGTTTGAGCCATCAATCTTGCTAAGCGCAAAGGTGCGCTTATCTTTGCCATCAAGCCGTTTATCATTATTGCTATCGTTTTTGATAACCTCATAAGAAACCCCACGAGGAGTATCGACTTGTTGCTCCATGTAGGCTCGAGTATCAAACTCTTTGTAATTGCTTAAAGCACCAAACTCTATGATTAACTGATCAGTTGTGTTAAATAGCCACTTTGCTTGATTGGTTTTGTCATTAATAAATAAGATATTCTTTGAGCGCGTGGGATTATATTTGTAGCTGCCGCTACCAAAGCTTTCGTAAACTGCTGATTCAGGTTTTATATCAACCGATCTTTTTTCTGACTCTAACGGGATGTAATAATAATCGCTATCAGCGACTTTTCGTGGGTACCCTAACTTCCACTTTTCTTGCTGCTTTTCATCTTCAGCTAAATTGAGCGCCTGATGATCCATTTGAGTATTAGATTTAAACAAAAAGCTCGCAAGATTATAGCCAACAACCAATATTGTGATAATTAAGCCAATAAGTAACACAAGGCCATTAATATTCCACACCCATTTGAAAAACTTTTCTGATTTCATACGTAGATTAAATCCATTTAAGTAACTGATATCTCTAAGCTACCAGTAAACTTAAAACAAAGCTATCTAGGGACGAAGGTTCGAGTTAATCAACTTGGCAGGTTTTTTCATGACTGTAATGCCTAATATTCGAGATTAAAAAGCCAACTACATTCATACATTACATTTTTCGCGCGAAATAAATTTCACGCCTACGGCTAACTTACAACCGCTTTTGTTCTATCCCGCTTTTTCTACCAATAGTCGCACTTTACTGAAAGTTAATAACAATTTACCTACGAACAAGCTAGGCTAATAGTATTATGCTTAATAATTTGGAGTAACCATGAAAAAGTCTTTATTTAGCAGCCTCGTCGTCGCTTCTATCAGTTTAACCAGCTTGCAGGCATGTGCGCAGCCAGAGCAAACAATTCCGTTAGATGCCAGTGCCAATAAGTATGAGCTTGAATTAGTGAGTAAAGGGATTCAGATCCCTTGGGGTATGGCGTGGCTAAACGAGCGTGATTTATTAGTGACCGATAGGCGTGGTGAGTTAAGGCTGATCCGCGATGGTCAGCTTGATAAACAAATAATCAAAGGAACTCCTAAGCTTCACGCAGAAGGCCAAGGGGGATTACTTGATATAGAGCTCGACCCAAATTTTGCCGACAATGGCTGGATTTACCTTTCTTACTCAGGTTATGAAGGTGATGATGAAGGCTATAACACCTCAATAATGCGTGCACGTTTAAAGGACATGACGCTTGTAGACCAGCAACTCTTATTTAATGGTGAACCAAATACCACAACAACTAAACACTATGGTTCGCGTATTGAGTTTGATAAAGACGGTTATTTGTATTTTTCGATTGGCGACCGTGGCGACAGAGATGTTCACCCACAAACCCTTGATTACGATGCGGGTAAAATTCACCGTATCAACAGTGATGGCTCTATTCCTGAATCAAACCCTTTTTATAACCATAAAAGCGCGCGTAAAAGCATTTACTCATATGGTCACCGTAATCCTCAAGGTATGGCTATGCACCCAGAAACTGGGGTAATTTGGAGTCATGAACATGGCCCTCGTGGGGGAGATGAAATTAATATTATTAAAGCTGGGGCTAATTATGGTTGGCCTGAGATCACCTACGGCATTAACTACATTGGTACAAAAATCACGGATGAAACAAGCCGCGAAGGCATGGAGCAACCTGATTGGTACTGGGTACCTTCAATTGCGCCCTCTGGTATGGCGTTTATAAATAGCGATAAATACCCGCAGTGGCAAGGGCAAATAGCCGTGGGCTCAATGAAGTTTGCTCACCTTGTGCTTGTTAAACTCGATGGTAATAAAGTCACTGGCCACAGCAAAGTATTTGAGGGTGTAGGCAGAGTGCGCAGTATTGCGACCCATCCAAATGGAGATTTATACCTTGGGGTTGATGGTGTAGGTATTTATAAAGTTGTGCCTAAAGCCTAGCTCCAAGCCTTAAGCTGTCACCTCGAAGAAGCTAGTTTTCAGTCGTCAGATATCAGATTTGAACGTGCTGGCTATCGAGATTTGAGAAGCGAGCCTAGAAATACGAGGTACGGACAATAAAAAACCACAGATTTCTCTGTGGTTTTTTATTGTTTGCTTAAGGGCTTAAAGTTACAAAACCAAAATACTGGTTACCAAATAAGCGATAAAGGTTAATGCGCCGCCGAATAAGGCGTAAGGCATTTGAGTTTTAACGTGGGTTAATAAGTCACACCCAGAGGCAATCGCCGATACCGCACTGGTATCTGAAATTGGCGAGCAGTGATCGCCAAACACACCGCCACCTAGAATGGCAGCAATAACCAGTGAAGGCGGTAAACCTAGCGCTTGAATAAGCGGCACACCAATTGGAATAAGAATGGCAAATGTGCCCCACGAGGTACCCGTAGTGAATGAAATAACCGCTCCGGTTAAAAATAGCACTGGCACAACAAGGTAAATAGGTAAGAAATCACCCACAAGCCCCGCTACAAATACACCGGTGCCTAAGTCTTTTAAGCTCGCACCAAGTGTGAGTGATAACAAGACAATTGCAACCAGCGGTAATAATTCACCCATGCCTTTAAAGCCAATATCAACAAGCTTATGGTGAGTAAAATCACGAGAGCTAATCATTAAAAAGTAAGCGACTACACAGGCTAAAATGGTTGCATACAACACTGATTTTGAGCCACTGCCACTAGCAATATCGCCATCGCCAGTCCAGAACATAAAGCCAACCATGCTGCCAATTAAGGTAATAAGTGGAATAAGCATGTAACGCGCTTTTGAGCCTTTAACTTCTTCTGCTAATTCGGTTTCTTGCTGCTCAAAGTTCTCTTCGGCTTGTTTTAATGGCCCATGTACTTTGTCGAAAGTAATGGTATAAAACACGATGAGCAAGGTGATAATCGCATAAAAATTATAACCAATACTGCCCCACAGTACCGAAACAGCAGACTCTTCCATCTCGTAGTTACCAAGTAGGCCAAGCACATACGCACCCCAGCCGTTAAGTAAAATTAAAATACACACGGGTGCACTGGTACTATCAATAATATAGGCAAGACGCGCCCGGCTCATTTTAAATTTATCAAATAAACCACGCGATAAAATACCCGAAGTTAATACGCTCAAGTTCGATTCAATAAACACCGCAATGCCCGAGAACATGGTTAAATAACCCACTTGGCGCTTACTCTTAGCAACACCTTTGTTCATTAATAGGTTTACGGTTGCTGCCACACCGCCAGATTCACGAATATAGGCAAGCAGTGCACCAATCAAAATACTAAAAATAAGAATACGGCTGTTACCCGCTGAGCTCGCGACTTCGATTACCCGTTCAATGGTATTGATAAAAGTGTAAAACACACTATTGCCTTCACCATTGAGGGCTAGCAAAAACTCAGACGACGCAACGGCGACCAATAAAGCCATGATCACTTCTTTGCGCCAAAACACAATTAAGATAGCAATCAAGGGTGGTAAAATTGAATACCAAGACATAAAAACCCTTTTAAATTAAGACCAATATTTTATTTTTATTATGCAAAAACTCGCTAAGCTTAATGGCTTTGCCGCTAAACTCAACTTAAATCGACTAGTGATTTAATATACTCTCATAAATCAGTGAGATAATTGAACCATACTTACCTGTTTCAAAACGCTTTCCGACAAATTCATAATTTTTATCGTTGCCCTCAATAGGTGTGTGACGGGCATTGGTAAGTAACACGATGGCAAGGTCATACTCGGGGTCAATCACAGTAACGGTGCCGGTCCAGCCAGTATGACCATAGGCTCTTGGGCTGGCATACGGGCCAAAATGCCATGTGCGTGCTTGGTGCCCTGCTCTTCGCCAGCCTAAGCCATAGGTTTCGTCGCTGGCTTGAGGCTGAGTAAATTGCGCGAGTACTTGTGGGGTAAATAACTGTTTATTGTCGTAGCCACCGCCGTTAAGCAGCACCTGCATCAACACCATTATATCGCCAGCCGTACTAAAGAGGCCTGCATGCCCTGCTACGCCCCCTAAAGCATAAAAGGCTTTTTCGTCATGTACTTCTCCTTGCAATACATCGGTACGAATATTGTCAAACTCAATACGCCCGCCACGGGTGTTGCCATTTATTTCAGTTGCAGCAATCTGCGACGCTAAAAATCCCTTTTGCAAAGGGTTGTACACTGTGTGTGTTAACCCTAGCGGCTGATAGAGTTGGCTTTCAACATAGCTGTCGAGAGGCATACCGCTAATGCGCTCAATCAATACGCCTAGCAACATGTAATCAATATCTGAATAAAGGTGCTTTACATTACGCCCCGCCACAAAAGGCACTCCTGTAAGCAGTAAATTTTTGGTACGTAAACTGTTTTGCGAGAAAAACCGTTCGCCAAATTTATTATCTTTACGGTGAAAATCAACCACTGCAGGGTAACCTGCGCTATGCGTGAGCAAATCCTTTACTAAACGCTGCTCTCGACCGCTGCCTCTAAATTCTGGCAGGTAATAAAACAATGGTTTTTCTACATCTAACTTACCTTCGCTTGCAAGTTTCATTAACGCAAAGTTAGTAGCAAACATTTTTGAATTCGAGGCAATGTCGAATAAGGTATCGTTTTTCATCGCTTCAGGCGATGCGAGCAACGTGCCATCTGCATGGTACTTTTTAGCAGCGCCATAGTGGCTTAATTTAATTAACTCACCCTCTTTAATAACGCCAAGCACAGCGCCAGGAAATCCTGCGGCGACTTCTTGATTTATCAGCTCATCAACAGCTTTAAAACGGTCTTTATGTGTGTTTTTAATCAATGTTGGGTAAGGAAACCGCAATGTTAAGCTCGCCCCCTCTGGTTGAACATTGTCAACTTTAAAGGTGTTAATACCGTTATGAGTGCGTTTCGCTAAGCTGTATTGATATACTTTTTCAGCTGTTAATGGTGATGCGATATTAATTTTTTCACCATTAATATAAATATCAGCACTGCGGGCATCGTGGTTTTCAATGATTATTTCACCACGTCCCTTATACGCTTGAAACGTGCCTCGGTTATTTACTAACTCACGGCTACTGGGGTCGAGCGATGGAATACGTACGACAACTTGTGCATTCGCAAGCACCGTTGTCTCAGGCTCCGTTGCCAGTTGCTGTTGCTGATACTCTTTAAACAGTCTCTCGCACTTTTTAGGAAAATACTTTTCTAATAAAGCAAACAGTACAGCTGCACTTCTGGCATCGTTATTACCGCTAACATGCCAAGGTAAAAAGTGCATTTGAAAGGCGCTCAACGCATCTAATGTTTGTGAATCAAGTTGCCCCGTTGCAATCACCTCGTAACCGTAGCTGCGCATGGCTTTTTGCATTAACTCTGTCGAAGGTTTCGATGCACTAAATAACTGCCAATACTTATCGACCGTGTCGCTGTCGTACCACGCGCCAATACCCGCTTTATATAATTGATACCAAGGAAAACGCGGACCAGGATCATTTTTACGACTTGGCGCAATGTCTGAATGCCCTACAATTTGAGTTGGCCCAATATCTGGATTGCGTTTAAGAATATCTTTGCTTAACGTAATTAATAATTCAATTTGCTTGGCATCATAATCAGGATAAATACACAGCTTGCTTGCATCATTTTGCATTGCAGGCGAACTATGCACAGGAATATGACATGTAGGCACATTTACTATTTCAATGCCAATGGAGTGATCGTTTAAATCTTCACGTCCTTGCCAGTAACTTCGTCCAGCATGCCACGCGCGATCGTTCTCATCAACAAGTTGAATAATTTCTAATTTATCGTGCGGATAACTTGAATCGCCCGACTCCGGTAATAAGTAATGTGAGCTTAAGCCCCCTTCATCCACTAAAGCTCGCATCGACTTTTCGTAATCAATCGCGGTGTAGTGCATCACTAAAAACTTAACGCGATGACTGTAGTTAGCTGACTGGGTAAACGTATATTGATTACTGGCACAACTGACTAAAAGCGCAGCGCCACTGAGATAACACAGCTGTTTAAGTAATGTTTTTAAAGAGGGAAAACTCATAACAGTTTCATACCTGAAGTTTTAAGCATTGACGATTCACTGCAATACAGTAGCAACACCCACTTAACATGTAAAATATTTTATTTTAAGATCTAAGAATAAAAAGCATACATTATCGCTACCTCACTAAAAATGGTGCTATCTCAACAAATAATGTTGTATCTATTATGGAATAAAACTATATTATTCCATCTAAATTAAGAAAAATATTCCAAAGTTAATTCGAGTAAAACAAAAATAATTCGTCGTTTGTACTTAATTTTGCGTCTTGGCGCTTAATATTTTCGATTGAAAAGTTTGTATTACACAAAGAATAAGTTAACTAACAAAGTGAGCCCGAATGTCTACTTTTGTAAAAATTAAAGCCTTACGCCAGTCTTTGTCGAGCAGCGAAGCAAAACTAGCAGATTTCACATTAAACTCGGCCAATGCGATTCGTAATTTATCCTCTGTTGAATTAGCAAAAGTGGTTGGTGTTAGCCAATCAAGCGTGGTTAAGTTTTCACAAAAATTAGGTTACAAAGGGTTTCCTGCTTTTAAGCTAGCCGTTATCGATGCCCTAAACGATGAAAGCAGCGAGCCCAAGTTACACGGTAAAATTACCTTAAACGACTCTCTTGAACAAATTGCCGAAAAATTACTCAGCAGTAAACTGGCCGTTTTAACTGAAACCAAAAACCTTAACGAAGCGCCTGCAATCGAAAAAGCGGTTGAATTATTAAAATCAGCTAAACGTATTCTTATTTGCGGTTTAGGTGGCTCGGCGCTGGTTGCCAAAGATTTCTCTTATAAATTACAAAAGCTAGGAATGCCAGCTATCGCTGAACCAGACGGCCACGCCCAACTTGCCTACGTTGCTACGTTTTCAAAAGGTGACTTGGTTATTGCAATTAGTGAATCGGGGATGACCCGTGAAATTGCTGAGGTCGTTAAACAAGCTAAGAAAAACGACAGCGCAGTGATCTCAGTCACTAAGTTTGGTAGTAGCCCCGTCGCAGACTCAGCAGATGTAAAACTCTACTCTGTTGCTGAAGGTGAATCAGTAAGGCTGTCATCAATTTTAGCCCGAACTGCACAAGATTTTGTCATTGATATTCTGTTCATTGCACTGACTCAATCGAGTCGACAAGGCAGGAAATTACTAGAACATTCTAATGAAGTTGTAGGCGAATTTAAGAATAACTAATTTTTAAATACTGACTATAAACCTAAAAAAGCAGCGAAAGCTGCTTTTTTTATGCCTTTATTTAGCAACTAAATTTGCACCTCACCTATCTTGTTATATATTGATTTGTATAAGCTAATAAAAAATAAAGCGATCATAATTTCTTACAAAAAAGCCCCTCACATTCCGTATGCTCTTAAAAGCAAATGAACACAAACACTTACCCAATAAAGGTAATATATTTTATTCCACAAACAAACATGATTAACAAAAAAATATTCTTGACCGATTCTTCTAACAGCTGTTTAATGTATAGGCAACATAATTTTAAAGTTCATAAGTCTCAATTGGGTAAGCAGTCCAACAAAGCATATAAATATAAGGACGGGAAACAATGAAACAACATGCATCCTCACTCGTAATAAGCTCCATAGCTAAAGCGACACATAATGCACTTCGCGCAAAGAAAACAGCTCTAACAGGTGTTGTAATGGCCGCGGCTTTAGCCAGCGCACCAGCCTTTGCTAATTTAACCGGTGGAATCAAGGGTAAAGTATCAACACCAGAGGCACAGCAGTCTCTGGCGGGGATCACGGTAACGGCAAAAAGTAACGTAATGCCGAAACCACGCACTGTTGTGACTCGTGAAGACGGAAGCTATGACTTACCCCAACTAAAACCGGGGACTTATGAACTCACTTTCACCGATAAAAACGGGGTCACTCAAACGATGACCGTTGATGTTTTGCTTGAGCAAACATCGAGCCTTAATGTTACCTTCGGCGGCGCAAATGAAAATGTTGAGGTCATCACCGTCACAGGTAGTAAATTATACCGCCAAGGTAAATCTGCATTAACGAATTCACTGGGTGAAGAAGCAATCAACAGCGTGCCAGTGGGTCAAGACTACCGCGACCTGTTAAAACTCGTGCCTGGTGTTGAACTTTCTGAGAATGCAACATTGGGTCCATCGGCAGGTGGTTCGGGGGTTGATAACTCATACGGTTTTGATGGTGTTGACGTATCTCTGCCTATGTTTGGTAATTTAGCGTCAGAGCCTTCCACCCATGACGTGGCGTATGTCACCATGGATCGAGGTGGTGCTAAAGCGGTAGGCTTTAACCGCTCAGGTGGCTTCTCAATCAATACAGTATCAAAATCTGGCACTGATGAATTTCACGGTAACGTTGAATATAAAGTTCAACCTAAGAGCCTAGTAGCGACTCCGACAGGTGAAGAAAGCTATGAAATGGATAAAAGCTGGCTAACTGCGAGCTTAGGTGGACCGCTGATTGAAGATACACTGTACTTTTATACCTCGTATTATCGCCCTGAAGAAACGCGATCTAATAAAGATACGGCATATGGCGCTGTAAAAGACTATAAAAGTGTCCGTGACGAATACTTTGGTAAGCTTACATGGGCACCGACCGACGATATTTTAATTAATATTTCACAACGTACCTCAGAAAAAACAATTGAAGGTCGCTCAATTGGGGCATTCGAAACAGATAGTGTGTCTGCTGGTGATCGAGCAGACCAAGATATCTTTACCTTAGATGGCTCTTGGATAGTTGGAGATGCCACAACGCTGTCATTCCAATACAGTAAATTTGAGTTAGAGTCAGGCACAACACCGGATAACGCATTATCAGTTGTACCGTCACTAACAAGCCAACTTGATTTAAGTAACTTAGATCAAATGGGTTACTTTAACGTACCAAGCCTATTAGATGCCGATGATAATTACACTGCAGAGCAAATAGCAGCCTTTAATGCTGGGGCCATGCCATTGATTGCGCAGTATGGTTACTCTGAAAATGGCGAGATGCTTGGTGGCGGGGGGGTTGGTGCTTATTACCAATACGATAACATCGATTTTTACCGCGACAGCTTTGAACTAAACCTAGAGCATGAATTTAGCTGGGGTGATACCTACCATACTCTACATGTTGGTGGTGAATGGAAAGAAGGTAAAGAAGTACTGGCTCGACTTTCTAATGGTTGGGGAGCAATTTCTTACGTTGGTGGCTTAGATGAAAGCCTAGAAGAAGGCAGCTCAGCACCGGTTATTTATCGTGCTCGCGTACAACAAATGAGTTTAGTCGCAGGTGAAGATGCAGTTTCGGCTATCAATTCAGAAATGGAAACGCTTAACTTCGAAATTAATGACACAATAGAAGTAGGTGATTGGACTTATAACGTAGGTGTATTAGTAAGCCGCGATACATGGTACGGCCAAGGCCTCAAATCAGCATCTGGTACACTTTCTGGTTACGAGTTAGCACCGGGTGAAAAATATAAAATGTATCAAACTGATTGGTCAGATATGATTCAACCACGTTTAGGTGTTAATTGGAATTATGCAGAACAAGACTCAGTCTTTGCAAACTTTTCAATGTATAACCCTGAAGCGAGCTCATTGGCCCGTGCAGCTTCTTGGGATCGTAATACCCGTGCTGAAATTGAAGTTGAGTTTGATGAAGCAGGTAATGTAATTTACGCAGAACCACGCCAAGGTTCATCAGGTAAAGTATTCGCTGATAACTTGAAACCGCGCCAAATAAAAGAATTTACACTTGGCACAACAAAATATGTGGGCTCTGATTTAGTATTACGTGCCCATGTCCGCCACCGTAAAGCATCCCACTTCTGGGAAGATATGCCTAACAATGCACGCTTAACAGACTACTCAGGGGTTGATGCCGAAGGTGTGCCACAACATATCGCAGATAAAGGCTTATATGTTGAAAACCTTGCCGATATTCGCGATGAAATCGGTGGTTCATCGTATGTAATCGCTGAGGTTGATGGCGGCGAAACGAAATACTGGGAAGCCAGCATCGAAGCTGAATACCTAGGTGAAAACAGCTATATCAATGCTTCTTATGTGTGGAGCCATTACTACGGTAATTTCGACCAAGATAATACGACTGCAACCACAGATGCCAATACTTTCATTGGTTCATCAAACTATGGTGATGGGCGTGGTCGTTACCCTTGGGATAATAAATATGGCACATTATCTGGTGATAAACCGCATAAACTAAAAGTTTATGGTTACTATACGGTGCCGTGGGAAGCGAATATCGGTGCGTACTTTATATTCCAGTCGGGTAAACCTTGGGAAGCATGGGATGGTTCAATTTATGGCTACTCAAATGGCACCACGCGTTACGGTGAACCTGCTGGTAGCCGCCGCAGCCCAAGCCATTGGCAACTTGACTTAAACTACACGCAAGACTTTACGTTCTCAGGTGATATGGAATTACAGTTCCGCGCTGATATCTTCAACATATTTGACCGTCAAACAGGTTATAATAATAACCCATATGTATCGTCAGAAACGTTTGGGGAATATAGAAATTACTACAGCCCTCGACGTGTACAACTGTCATTTAACTTTAAGTTCTGATTAAGTTCTAAACCAATCAATCCTGTTGGGGGCCGCATATGCGGCCCTTTTTCATCCCTTTTAATCTAAATTGTACAAAACGTTCTTGCTTCATCTAAATTAATGGCCTGCTTCATAAAATAATCAATCTGTACCGTACGTTTAATAGCGTGTTGCTGGCTGTTTTTTGATGTTGCTTGCCAGTGCCAGTCACTAAGTGCTTCACGCGATTCACTAATAAACATGCCTGCGGGGAAACTTTCTAGAAAGGTAATATCTTTGCTATTCCCGTGTTGATCAATCGTAATAATGAAGCGTGCACAGCCCGCTTTTTTGGTCATCTGTGCCACTTTAGGATAGCTAGGTTTAGTTACGCGTTTTAACGCCCATAGCTGATCTGCAGCGCTTTTATCGGCGCTTAAGTCAAGTATACGTGCGGCCTTGCTAGGGGCCTGTGAGCAGCCAGAGAGTAAAGCAAATACTGCCGCACAAAAATAGACCTTCATAATACATCCTTTTAATTATTCAGGGCCTAAATTTACCACAGCCGTCAAAAAGTGATAATAAAAAAAGAGGCAAGTGCCTCTTTTTGAAATATGTTTTGTTATTGATACAGTAAATAGGGCTGTCGCTTACGTTTAAATGCCGCAAGCTCAGTTTGCCAACTCTGTTTTATTTGTTGCTCGGTTTGTCCCGCCTCAATCGCTAAACGAAGCTTATCTGTACCCGCTAACTTATCCATAAACTCAGCACGTTCAAAAAATAACTGCTGTGAATCGGTTAGTTGTTGATAAGCAGCAATAAATAAACTTAAATCTAAGCCATGCATGTTTGAATCACGTAAATCTTGACCAAAAACCTCAACGTCTTTGAATTTAGGGTTCATTGATGCCCCTTTAATCGCACGTGGCGTAAAACTAAACTCGCCTAGTTTTACAGGTGAATAGCCGACGACTTGGAACGGAAAATCAGTTCCACGACCAATGGTTATGGGTGTCGCTTCAAAGAAGCATAATGATGGATAAAGCTGAATAGATTGAGCATTTGGCAAATTAGGGCTTGGTTTTACTGGCAAGTCGTAAGTCATGGTGCGCTTATAATTCGCCACCGGTACCACTGATAGCTGAAGTTCAGCTGCGTTATTTATCCACCCTTCGCCTTTAATCATCTGTGCAAGCTCAGCAACCGTCATACCATGTAAAACGGGAATTTCATGCATACCCACGAACGAACGGAATTTGGGATCTAAAATTGGCCCATCGACATAAGCAATGTTCGGATTGGGTCTATCAAGAACAATAAATGCTTTACCATTTTCAGCAGCCGCTTCCATCATATAATGCATTGAACTGATGTATGTATAAAAGCGCACACCGACATCTTGGATATCAAAAATAATAACATCCAGATCAGCCAGTGCTTCTGGGGTCGGTTTTTTATTGCTGCCGTATATAGAAACAACATCGATGCCCGTTTTGGCATCTACAGTACTTTTTACATGGGCACCCGCATCATGATCGCCTCGAAAACCATGTTCCGGGGCAAATATTTTACGCACCACAACGCCTTTCTCGAGTAAAAAGTCGACTAAATGTTGACCATTAATTTCTGACGTTTGATTGACAACTAAACCAACGCGCTTGCCTTTAAGTTCTGGCACATAGGCTTGATAGTTAACAGCCCCCACTTGTAATGGTTGTGCTTTTTCTGGCACATTAACTGGCGTTTCCTTACAACCAAGTAATGCTAAACAGCTCACAATTAAAATGGCTAAAAAACGCATTATTCCTCCACCGCTTTACGTAAAAACCCATTCGTTTGGCAAAGCAGCTGTTTTGCCTCATCTGCAGGCTTACCCGTTAATACAATCAAAATAGCTAATTTGGCACTTTGCTCGGCTTGCTTTAAAGCATCGACAGCTTGTTGCTGTGAGCAACTAGTTGCCTGCATCACTATACGAATAGCACGTGCATGGAGCTTTTCGTTACTTGCATTTACATCAACCATCAGGTTTTTATACACTTTACCGGTGCGGATCATACTGGCAGTGCTTAACATATTAAGTACAAGCTTTTGTGCCGTACCCGACTTCATTCGTGTTGAGCCTGTAACAGCTTCTGCCCCTACCACAGGGCAAATACCAATTTGCGGTAAACGCATCACCGCTGAATCAGGGTTACACGTAATGCCCACCGTGACACACCCTAACGACTTAGCATACTCAATTGCAGCACACACGTATGGAGTACGTCCACTGGCAGCGATACCCACAACGATATCTTTTCCTGTAAGGTTCGCATTTTTTAAATCTTCCACACCAAGTGTGGTGCTATCTTCGGCACCCTCAACAGCTTTTTTAAACGCGGTGTCACCGCCAGCAATAATGCCTAATACCTGCTGTTCGCTCACACTGTAGGTCGGGGCACACTCAACAGCATCAAGAATACCTAAACGGCCGCTAGTGCCTGCGCCTATGTAAATAAGTCTGCCACCTTGTTGAAATGCTTCAACAATATGATCTACTGCTAAACTTATTTGCGGGATAACCAGCTTAACGGCTGCTGCAACCTTGTGATCTTCATTATTGATTTTTGTGAGGATCTCAGTGGTGCTGAGCAGATCGATATCCAAAGTGTCAGGGTTTTGTCCTTCAGAGACAATACCGTTTAATTCTTCAAGTAACTCACTTTGATGCTTAAAGACGTGCTCAGGGCTCATTACGTTGTCCTTTTTCAATAATGTCATGGTAATGCTTTACCGCTAGTATAGCGGCACCAGTTAATGAATCCCCTTTACAAGGAGATAATTCGTTTTGCAATGTAAGTGGCAATAAGTCTTGGCTCACCTTAGCAAGTCCCCCAATTAAAATTACGGGTAACGGCGATGTACCGCGACTTTTATTAATTAACTCAACCACTGACGTCGTGTGCTCAGTTAATACCTTATTGGCTACTTTACATTCGTTTTGTAAGCTAAATACAAGCGGACTAAAACGTGCATAATCCGCGGGTTTGGCTTGTTTAAGCCAATGACTAATTGCTTGACGAGTGCATCCTAGCTGCTCACTCAAGCGAATCGTTAATCGGCTTTTAGGTAAATCGTAACAATCTATATCGTTTAATAAATACTGTACAGCCATTAGACCAATACGCGCGCCGCCACCAAAGTCATCCACAGTAAAACCCCAACCACCGACTAATTTAGCTTGGTTGTTTGATTGTAAACGCGCTCCGACAGCACCTGTACCAAGGGCAACAACAACACAAGGTTCCCCCAAATTTGCACCATAAAGCGATGTAATGGCATCACTCTCTATGCGAAGACTTGCAAACTCAATCTCGTAAATTAGCTTGAGCATTACTTTAACTTGCTCAGCTAATGTGGTTGATGCACCTCCGGCGAGGCCCATTACAGCAACGATATCACTGGCCTTTGCACCACTTTGTTCGCAAACGTCTCGAACAACCTTCACAATATTCTCAACTGCTAAATCAAGATCATTCGAAATAGACGCGGGCCCGCCTTGTGAGCGAAACGTCAATTGTGAGGATTGCTCTGTCAGTTCAGCTAAAACTTTAGTACCGCCACCATCAATGGCTAGAACATAACGCACTGTCATTTATGCAAATGCCTCATTACTTGCTTTGGGTTTGCCAACACAACACACTAATGTTGATAACAAGGTGCCAATACATAACTGCCAAGTAAAACCTAAATAAAAGCGCATCGACTCAGGCAATAACCAATCAATCATATAGGGTTGCATTAATAGCGTAACAACAAAACCAACAATTAATGCAGCGAGCACAGAACCTTCACTGCCGCGTTTTGTAAATAACGTTGTGAAATAAACACCCAATAAACCGCTGTACGAAAACACCATAACGCTTAAGGCAAACTTTAATAACGGCATATCACTGTATTGCTGCCAGAAATAGCAAAGTATTGCCATCAACGCCAACGCTAAACTAACCACTGCCATCCCCACTCTACCGGCTTTAACAAAGTGGTGGTCACTCACGTGTTTATTGGCCTTTTCTAGATACGGGCGATATAAATCTTGCACTATCACTGATGACATTGAGCTCAGTCCCGAATTTAATGTTGATATCGCCGCAGCGATTATGCCCACACTAACCAAGCCTTTAATTCCTGCTGGTACTTCATTTAATACGTAATACATAAAAATGGTAATTTTTTCGCCATTAAACTCTTGTACAACCGCCTCTCCAGCCTGATTATTCATAAGTGTTGGTTGCTGATAAACAATATAAAGCAGCATGCCAATGAAGATAAAAATAGCCATAACCGGTATTACCATCAGCACCGATAGCAATAATGCCTTACTGCCTTCTTTTGGACTCTTACAGGTTAATAAACGCTGTGTCATGTCTTGATCAAGGCCAAATGCTGCAATATTTAACAATACAAACCCGGTTAATACAGAGGCCATATTGAATACCCCTGATGGCGTAAAGTCTAAATCAAACTTAAACAAAGCAAGTTTCGAGTCAGCACCAGGAGCGGGTTCATTTAAGGTGGCTATAATGGTCGAGAAATCGGCAGGAATAATATTCAGCAAACACCAAATAACCGCGATCGCTGCACTAACATAAACAACACTCTGTAAAACATCAGAATAGATAACGCTGCGGATCCCGCCTAAAAAGGTATAAAGTAAACCCGCCAGCGCCAGTACTAAGGTCGCTATCACCACACTGTCGGCATGTATATTGCCATATAAAATCATAGCCACCGCGATGGCTGCCATATAAAGACGCGCACCACTTGCAAACACACGACCAAATAAATACATTAAACCGCTACGGCGTTTAGCTTTTGGGCCTATACGCTTTTCTAACAGCTCATACACTGTGTACACTTTTTGTTGGTAAAACTTAGGAATTAAAAATGCCGACACCACAAATGCCGCAATAAACGCCCCTATATTTGTTGCGATATAAGAGAAATCACCTTGATAACCTTGATCAGGACCACCAATAAAGGTTGCCGCAGATTGCGACGTCGCCAAAACAGAAATAGCCACCATCCAGGTCGGCATGCTATTTCCACCCAAGAAAAAATCTTGGCTTGAGTTGGCACGTTTGCGATTAAACCACCAGCCACTGAGCAATAAAATTGCGCCATAACTTGCGAATACTAACCAATCGAGTAATGCGTAATTTGCACTCATTTATTATCCTAACTCAAACCTTGATGGAATATATTATTCCACCATTACGACAAAAATAAAATACTTTTATTTTATTATTTTTAATTTTCCAGTACCGGCAATTGCCACTGACTTTGTTTTTGCTGATATTGCTGCTTAGTTAAACTCACCAATAATGGTTTTTTACGCTCATCAAGCCAAGCTAATAAGGTATCCATATCGGTTTCGGTCATCGCTGTACATCCTGCCGTTGGTTTATTGGGCGCACGCCATAAATGCATAAAAATACAACTGCCCGCCCCATCGACATTGTAAGGATTGTGCTTTACCACGATCCCCTTTTTATATAAGTCGTCTTGGCTGTAAATATCACGGCGCATCCATTCAGATGAGTTTTTTACCGCAGCGTCTCCCACTTCTGACTTATCAACAAGTTGGTTGTAAAAAGGAGACCCTTTTACATCAATGCAGTAATCGTTAGCAGTCATAGCTTGATAGCTAAGATTCGTTTGTAATGTGTCTAAGTAACCAAATGCAGTACCTAGTTCAAAGATACCCGCTGGCGCTTTGCCATCCCCCTCTTGTTTTTGCAAACCAGCTTGTGCTGGATGTAAGCCAACACCCCAAGCAAGCCCAGTACGCCCAAGCACAACAGCGTGTTGATCACCTTGTTGTTGCCATTGTCGCCCTTTTTTTTCAAAGCGATAAAGCGTCGCATCAATTGCGTCACTGTCATTGGCTACAACCACAACTAATTGTTGATGTGTATTATCAATCACAGGCGTGTACTGCTGCGAGCTTGCACAGGCGGTTAAACTCATTGCTGCAACAAAACTAAAGATTTTTTTCATTCTGGCCACACTCCATTTGTTATCAGTTCAAGACCGTTGATTGATTCAATACCAAGACCTGGGGCATCCGAAAGCGTGATCTGCGGGCCATTAAATTCAACCCCACCTTGCACCGGATCATACTGGCCAAGGGCAGGACCATCTAAATCAATTTTACTAATTTGTTGGGCTTTTGCGGATGCTAAATGTGCAGCTCCCGCCACAGCAATACTGCCCTCAAGCATACAGCCAATCATACATTGCGCTTGATACTGCGCAGTGATATTGGCTATTTCAATCGCACGGCTCAACCCACCGGTTTTCATTAGCTTAATATTAATAATATCAACGGCGCCAAGCTCTAAAAGCTGAATAACCTGCTGAGGAGAAAAAGCACTCTCGTCGGCCATAATCGGTGTATTAACACGCTCAGTAATGTATTTTAGTCCTTGGATGTCATTACTTTTAACGGGCTGCTCTACGAGCTCAAGCACGACTCCGGCGTGTTCTAGTTGCTGTAAGGCCTGCACTGTTTGCTTAGCACTCCAGCCTTGATTAACATCAAGACGCAAGAGTGCTTTGCTTGCAAAGCCCGCATAAATTGCTTTAACACGCTCAATGTCTTGGTTCAGGTTATTGCCGATTTTAACTTTTAATACATCGAAACCTTGATCAACCGCGAGCTGGCAGTCGCTGAGCATCTTATCGATATTATCAACACTGATAGTGATATCAGTCTTGAGCTCTGACTGCCCGCCACCGAGTAATTTATACAATGGCGCTTTATAAAGCTTGCCCCATAAATCATAAACAGCAATTTCTAGCGCCGCTTTTGCGCTACTATTACCGACTACAGTCGTTTGTATAATATGGGTGAGCTGATTAATATTTTCTATTTCGAGGCCCAATAATTTCGGCGCAATAAACTGCTTAATAACGCTTATCATGCCTTGGTGAGTATCCCCTGTAATAACTGGGGTTGATGCTGCTGAACCATAACCAATCTGGCCGCAGTGAGTCTCGATGATCACCACTAAATCTTCTATAAAACTAACTTCTCTCAACGCCGTTTTGAATGGGGTCACTAATGGCACTTTGAGCTTTGCAAAACGAATTGCTTTAATTTTCATACAGGCCTCTAGCGAATACGTTTAATGTTGTACACACGGTCTAAATAGCTTGTTTCTTGCGAGAGTCTTAACGGCAATAATGGAGTAACCGATACCCCATTTAGAGCACTGCTGTAAAAACTACCATCGCCTTTGTTGTAGCCAAGCCCTTTCACGTCGTGAATTACGTACGGCTCACCTTGGTGTTCACCTAAATACATCATCACATGACCTGGAATATAAATTAAATCACCAATTGCCATATTCTTAACAACGGATAATTTAGACGCTTCATTGGCATTTTTATCAAAGCGGCTATTTTTACCGTACTCACTGCTCCCTTGCTGACCGGAGTTACGTGGCATGAGTAAACCAAAACTTTTATAAATTTCACCCACAAAACCAGTGCAATCTCGGCCATTGTAATCGTGCCCCCACCCATAGCGCTCACCTAAAAACTTAAAGCCTTGCTTAATCAGGTTTTGTTCGGTGTAGGCGAGGTAACCGATATTTACATCTGCGGTTTTACTGATCATTGCTGGCTTTATGGCTAATTGGCCATTTTCATCGCGCGTTGGTAATTGCACAATATGGCTGGCATAGGTATTTTGCCCATTCAGTAAGTAAGGAACTTGCTCGTTATCAACAAGGGGTAAACGCACCCCCATATCAAGCTGAACTTCTGAGCGTGCATCATCATTAGGCACATAAGCAGTGTGCACTTTAGCGCCAGTGATGACTAAAAAGTTTTCTTGGTCACGGTACGCTTTAATTTTATCAGCATCGGCAAAAGCAATATCCTCAGCGGGCGTCCACGCTAAATAGTTATAAGCACGCACTAAAAGCCACTTTTTATCCGCGCTTTGATGCAAGACAGCGACAGTCTCTCCCGGAAACATGCCACTTTCTTGAAAGCGATCTAGGTCGTGATCTAAGCCACTGTTGAGCACCCGATCCCACGTTGGAAAGGTCCGTAATGACGTACGCTTCACCACCACACCAAAGCGAACTAAGTTAGTACTCGCGACCTTATTAATATTTAAATTTGCCTGATATTTAGCAAAATCTTTCGCTGTTAATTGACGTCCGTCAGTAAAAAATCGCGGGCTTTTTGGCACTGAGCTGGCTTGATTAATTAAGCTAGTGAGTTCGGCTTTAGACAGTGATTTTTGAAATGACAGTGGATCAACAATGTACTTATTTTCTTTGATTAACTTATCGTTAAACGCCTGAATTTGCGCATTTGTCATGAGCATTTTTGCTGATGCGCCTTGCTGCAACCAATAACTAGGTGACAACTGTGACTGAGTGACGGCTATCACATCTGACTGCCACCCTTCGGCATGCATAGGTGAGCTAAAGGCAACACCTAGGCTAATTGATAAAGCGATAATTGAACGACGCATGTGTGTTCCTTAATACTTATTGAGCGCGTGAATCTAATAGTTTTGTAAAAGCTGCCTGCAAATTTTGCTGCATTAGCTTGCCGACTTTTGGCAAGTGGGCTTCCTCTGCACCAGGGATTGCTTGCTGAATACTCAAGGTAAACTCGCGACCGCCATTAATTTGCCCCAAGCAAACATGAGCGAGCATAACCGTTTCGGTCGTAGAGCGAGTTTCACTTGGGCCCCAGCCGATTTTTTGCCACACTCGCCACTGCCCATTTGTCGCGGTATCAAGTACTTCTTTTGCCGAGCGTGTATCATTGGGTGCAATCGCTTTTGCAAGTGCATTAGTCACAAGATGACTGATGCCAATCATCATACCACCTACGCCAGCCTGTTGTTCGCTATGACCTGTGCCATTAAGGAGTACATCTACATCGCTACTTTGCAAATACGGCATACGGGTACTGGGTTCACGGTCGTGACTAACAAGGCGTTTTAACCATTCAGCTTGTGCCAAGGTAGTCATTGCCTTATTACCCGTTAAACCGCAGTTATCACAACGGTAACTTAAATAACCAGGATCATCACGATTTGCTTTGTAATAGCTGATCTTTGCATCATGTTCTGGGTGTGCAGGGTCATGCCAATATTCATCAGATGGCATAAACTGCTCACCGCCATAGGCACCATTAAATAATAAACCAGGGGTTTCGAGCTTTAACCAGTCATTATAAAAGAAGCTTTGTAATGTATTGCGCCCAGCAACATTAATAAAATAACTCGCGATTGCATTTGAATTGCCATCCGCTTTTCCAAATGGCTCATAGCTATTTACGCTACTAATTAAATCAGCCAAGGGAGTATCACCAGCCAGTGCGTGCGCACCTAATTTAGGCTGCTCTTTTCTCACGGTAGCGACAGCACCTGTGAAGGCTTGAATCTTTGATGAGCTCCATGGCTCATAAAGCTCATTGTGCGTGCCATCACTTAAGTAACGGTAAGCAAGTGCCCCGCCTTTTACCTGATAATCAATAACAAGCAATTTTCCTTGCTGTTGAGACGGAGAAAAATATTGCCAATCCGCGGCAATTCGAGACTGCCAATCAGGTTGCTGATAAGCCACTTGGTCAGCACTTTTATAGCCTTTTCCAGTCCCATTATTAGCGAGACTTAAACAACCGGTATTATTTAAATCACGTGGCATGATTACAGGTGCCATCATCACTTCGGCAAAAAACTGCTCGTCAGTCATTGTGTCCACGGGGTTATTCGCGTGACAGCCAACTAACAGCAAAAGGCTACTACACAACGTAAAATTGATAGATCGTAAACGCACGGTGTGCATAAAATAAAATTCCCACTTATTTTTATTTTTGGAATATTTTATTAAATTTAACACAAATTTCCCATGAAGCAAATTAACTCAGCTTTATTACGATTCATCTCTTCTGCATCCAAAAAAATGACTTACGCGTATATATTTTTAATACCAAATAGAAAAGGGATTTATAAAATGAAAAAGTTATGCTTTATTGCGGGCTGTCTAAGCTGTTCTGGTGGCGCATTTGCTAATATTGAAAAAATTACCGTATATGGTCACCGCACTGGCTTAATTGGTGAATCAATCAGCGCCTCAAGTGGCATTATTGGCCAAGGTGAGATTGAAAATAGACCCATGCTCAGAAGCACAGAACTACTTGAGTTAATCCCCGGTATGGCCGTTACTCAACACAGTGGTTCAGGTAAAGCAAATCAATACTTTATTCGTGGTTTTAACCTTGACCATGGTACAGACTTTTCAACCAATATTGATGGTATGCCAATCAATATGCGCAGCCATGGACATGGTCAAGGCTATACAGACTTGAACTTTATTATTCCCGAAACGATTGCCACAGTCAGTTATCAAAAAGGCAGTTACGATGCCAAGCAAGGTGACTTTTCAACTGCGGGCAGCGCCTACTTTCACCTGACAGATAACCCAAAGCATCAACAGTTAGATTTCACTATTGGTGAGGATAACTATTTACGCGCGGTTGCTTTAGGCAGCATTGCACTTGGTAATAGTAAACTTATTGGCGCCACAGAATGGCAAGGTTACGACGGGCCATGGCAAGACATTAAAGAAAGTGTAAATAAAAAGAACGCCCTCCTTCGTTTCGTTAATGAGTCTAAGCACGGTAACCTGTCCATCAGCGCTATGGCGTATGATAATACGTGGAATTCGGCTGACCAAATTCCGCAACGCGCCGTTGATCAAGGTATCATTTCATCGCTGGGCTCTTTGGACACCACATTAGGTGGCAGCTCTAGTCGCTATAGTTTATCGGCTAATTGGCAAAACGAACACCTCACAGCTAATGCCTATGTAATTGATTACAAACTGAACTTGTATTCTAATTTCTCGTATTTTCTTAATGATCCTGTTAATGGCGACCAATTTAATCAACGTGATAATCGGACGGTGTCTGGCGGGGCAATCAGTTATCAATTTTCAGGTGTTTTAAACTCTATTTTACTGAATCATGATGTAGGTGTTGAACTTCGAAACGATAACATTGATAACGTAGGACTGTATAACACACAGTCGAGAAATTACTTATCAACCGTACGTGAAGACCGTGTTGACGAAACAAGTTATGCTGCTTATTGGCAAACCCAACTTACTATGAGCCCTCAATTAGAGGCCACTGTAGGCGTACGCTATGACTATATTGATGCGAGCGTTAACAGCGATAATCACTTAAATTCAGGCGATGCAAATGACGATTTACTCGGTTTCAAAGCAAGCCTAACTTATTTATTCAACGAGAACGTAGCGGGTTATGCCAACTGGGGGCAATCGTTTCATTCTAACGATGCACGCGGCGCAACAATTCAACAAGACCCTGTAACCCTTGCAGCCACTGATACCGTTGATTTGCTCGTTAAAAGTAATGGTGCTGAGCTGGGCATGCGTTACTTTGACGAAAAGCACTTTAACTTTTCAGCGGCACTGTGGTGGCTCTCGCTTGACTCAGAACTCCTCTTTGTTGGTGATGCAGGCAATACTGAAGCCAGTGATGCATCAACACGTTACGGATTAGAACTAAGCGCTTACTATTGGCTAGCCGAGTCACTTAGCCTTGATGCTGAAGCATCGTTTACACATTCACGCCTAGACATAGATAGCCAGAACGACCGCATTGAAGGGGCTGTGCCAGTAGTTGCCAGTGCTGGCGTAAACTGGCACATAACAGAGCAATGGCAAACATCGTTGCGTCTTCGCCATATAGGTAAACGCATGCTCAATGATGATGGCAGTCAACGTTCAGAGCCTTTGACCGTCGTTAACGGTTTAGTTAGTTACCAACATACTCACTGGAAAGTCGGCTTAGAGCTACTTAATCTATTCGATAGCAGTGATCATGATATCGATTACTATTATGCATCACGCTTACCGACTGAGCCCGCAGAGGGAATAGAAGATAATCACTACCACCCCATAGAGCCACGTACGCTTAGATTCAACGTCAGTTTACTCTTTTAGAGAACCTGCTCTGTGTACTTTTGCAAGTTAGTGATTAGGTCACGGTAAAGCGATACACTGTTATCTTTGATGCGGTCGAGGAAAAAGTCGTCAGTAATGCGAGTTATTTGCTGGCGCTTGTTCTTATCACTTAACTTACTGCCAGCAATTCCTATTAGTTCAGAAATTTTCGCTTGTTCATACGCATTTAAAGACGGATCAGTACTGATATCTTTTAGCATAACCAGTGATTCAAGCATGGAGCCGTTTAGTGTCACAGTGATCGCCTTCGCTAAGCCACTATCACAGCAGCAACACTGCCTATAATCAGGTATAAGAGAGGGTGAATCTGCAGCGAGTTTAATTGTACTAACTGAACAGCCGTTGGCTCACTTATTTTAGAAGAATAAATATACTGTAATACCATTACGCTTAATTAAGTGGTCTATTTTGAGGCAATAAAACCGCGTTGATAACAAGGCAAAAATTTAGTTATTTAGTTGTTCTAAATCAGAAATTTTTAACGCAGGTAGCGACTGGTTTAATCACTCAAAATGATTAAGTATTTTTGCAAAATGGTATAATACCGCGGCTGCGGATTTCGGGCACAAAAAAACCGACTTTCGTCGGTTTATGTCACTTTCAGAGTGAAAGTGGCGGACGCGGGAGGATTCGAACCTCCGACCGCCTGGTTCGTAGCCAGGTACTCTATCCAGCTGAGCTACGCGTCCGCAATAGTTCTGCTTATTTACGTCTTGCAATGACGGTGTCGTTTAAACACAAAAAAACCGACAGTTTGTCGGTTTATGCTTTCTTACATTGCTGTATGAATGTATAGAAAGTGGTGGGCGCAGGAGGATTCGAACCTCCGACCGCCTGGTTCGTAGCCAGGTACTCTATCCAGCTGAGCTATGCGCCCACATTCTATTCTAGTTAGTTTAAGTCTCACTAAGACTTTTCAAAAGTGGTGGGCGCAGGAGGATTCGAACCTCCGACCGCCTGGTTCGTAGCCAGGTACTCTATCCAGCTGAGCTATGCGCCCACATTTTGATGTTAGTAAAGGATGGTGGGCGCAGGAGGATTCGAACCTCCGACCGCCTGGTTCGTAGCCAGGTACTCTATCCAGCTGAGCTATGCGCCCATTCTTTACTTTACAAGATAACCATTTAAAAAATGGTGGAGAAGGAGGGATTCGAACCCTCGATAGAGCTACAAACCCTATACTCCCTTAGCAGGGGAGCGCCTTCGGCCACTCGGCCACCTCTCCGTCTTGTGGGGCGTATAATAAAGATTTCAGAAAATATGTCAAACACTTTTCAAGGAAAATCGCACAGATGGTTATAGATTGTCCACTACGGGTAAAAACAACAAACTTTTGCTCAGCCTTTGACCGGTTTTGCTTTTTGTCTGAACGAATCGATGCCCGTTAATGGGATATGCTCATCGGTTATTTCTGCTAAATATTGATCCTGATAGCCTAGTTGTTGAAACTCGGCGATGCAGGCACGATAAAAAGCTTCACGTTGCTCATCGCTTTTACTGGTGTCTGTCTGCAACTGCACAGGCTTTTTTGTCATTATAATTAAGTCCACTAATACGTTGAACGACATTTGTACAATGTTCTCATACTCGTATTAAAAAAACACCACTGTAATTACGAACAAAAGGCGATGTTTAACACTTTTACTACTACAACAACGCAGACTTAATCAGTATTTCTTTTTTTATCAATTAATTACAAATCAGTAGTCACAGAGTTCAACGTTTAAAATCAGAAATTTCCGATAATAAAAACGCCGCTAAAAAGCGGCGTTTATTAGAGTCTTAGTACTGATTAATCAGCTTGCGGACGCATATGAGGGAATAAAATAACGTCTTTAATCGTTGATGAGTCTGTAAATAGCATCACCAAACGGTCAATACCAATGCCCTCGCCTGCTGTTGGCGGTAAGCCGTACTCTAATGCACGAATGTAGTCTTCGTCGTAGTGCATTGCTTCATCATCACCCGCGTCTTTCTCTTCAACTTGACGAGAGAAACGTTCTGCTTGGTCTTGTGCATCATTTAGCTCAGAGAAACCATTTGCAAGCTCACGACCCCCTACAAAGAACTCAAAACGGTCAGTAACAAATGGGTTTTCATCGTTACGACGAGCCAGTGGCGACACTTCCCAAGGGTATGCCGTAATAAATGTAGGTTGAATTAACTTATGCTCTGCAGTCTCTTCGAAGATTTCACACAAGAACTTACCTGGACCCCATACACAGTTTTCAGGTACTTTAACGTGAACTTGCTTCGCATACGCTTTAAGCTCTTCAAAATGATTTTCTGGGTCATTAAATACAGCCGCATCAAAGTCAGGGTTGTACTTAAGAATAGCTTCGCTCATTGTTAAACGTGCGAAAGGCTTACCAAAGTCATACTCTACAGAGTCAACTACGTCGCCATGCTCGTTTTTCGTTGTGTTAACAACGATTGGTGAACCCAGTACGTCTGTTGCAACTGTACGTAGCATATCTTCAGTGATGTTCATTAAATCGATGTAATCAGCGTATGCTTGGTAGAACTCAATCATCGTGAATTCTGGATTATGACGCGTCGATAAACCTTCGTTACGGAAGTTACGGTTGATTTCGAATACACGCTCAAAGCCACCCACAACTAAACGTTTTAAGTAAAGCTCTGGCGCAATACGTAAATACATATCGATATCAAGTGCATTGTGATGCGTTACGAATGGGCGTGCAGACGCACCACCAGGGATAACCTGTAGCATAGGCGTTTCAACTTCCATGAAATCACGGTCTGCTAAGAAACGACGAATACCTTCTACCACTTTTGAACGAATACGGAATGTCTCACGCGTCGCTTCATTGGTGATTAAATCAACATAACGTTGACGGTATTTTGTTTCTTGGTCTGATAGACCATGAAATTTTTCTGGTAATGGACGCAGTGACTTAGTCAGTAGCTCATACTCAGTCATTTCGACGTATAAATCGCCTTTGCCTGATTTATTTAGCGCACCTTTAACACCGATGATGTCACCGATATCAAGTTGGCCGTATTTTGCTTTTAATTCTTTTTGTACGTCTTTTGATGCGTATGCTTGAATTTGACCTTTCATGTCTTGTAACGCAAGGAAAGGACCACGTTTAGCAAGAATACGACCTGCTACTGAAACTACATGTTGCTCAGCAACTAATTCTTCTTTCGATTTATCACCAAACTCAGCTTGCAAATCAGCCGTGTAATGTTCACGACGGAATTGGTTTGGATGACCGTTGGCTGGGCAATTTTCGCGAATAGCGTCTAATTTGCCGCGACGCTCAGCGATTAACTTATTTTCGTCTTGGATTTGATCAGTCATTTTTTAGCTCTTTTTTAGCTTGGTGGTTATAGGCCAGATTTAAGGCTGGCTTCAATAAATTTATCTAAATCGCCGTCAAGAACCGCTTGAGTATTGCGGTTTTCAACGCCCGTTCGTAAGTCTTTAATGCGCGAGTCATCAAGCACGTATGAACGAATTTGACTTCCCCAGCCAATGTCTGATTTTGCATCTTCTTGGCTTTGCTTCTCGGCATTTTGTTTTTGCAACTCAAGCTCAAACAATTTCGCTTTTAACTGCTTCATTGCTTGGTCTTTATTTTTATGCTGCGAACGCTCATTTTGGCACTGCACAACCGTATTGGTTGGTAAATGCGTAATACGTACTGCTGATTCGGTGGTATTTACGTGCTGACCACCCGCACCCGACGCGCGATATACGTCAATACGTAAGTCGGCGGGGTTAATATCAATTTCAATATTATCGTCAATTTCTGGGTACACGAAAGCAGACGCGAACGAGGTATGACGACGACCGCTTGAATCAAACGGGCTTTTACGCACTAAACGGTGCACACCCGTTTCAGTTCGTAACCAGCCATATGCATATTCGCCAACAAAGCGAACTGTCGCCCCTTTAATACCAGCCACATCACCGTCGGTTGCTTCAACAAGCTCAACTTTAAAGCCTTTCGCTTCACCCCAACGTAAATACATGCGCAGTAGCATATTACACCAGTCTTGCGCTTCAGTACCGCCAGAACCCGATTGTAAATCTAAGTACGCGTCGTTTTGGTCATGGGCACCTGAGAACATACGACGGAACTCAAGCTTTTCTAGTTGCGCATTTAAATCGGCTAATTCAGCCTCGGCTTCAGCAAAGGTTTCCTCATCTTCGGCTTCAACAGCAAGTTCAACTAAGCCTTCAACATCTTCAGTACCGGCCACTAAATTATCAATGGTCTCAACGATAGCTTCTAATGCCGACTTTTCACGGCCAAGGGCTTGAGCACGCTCAGGCTCATTCCACACTGCTGAATCTTCAAGTTCTGCGTTAACTTCTTCTAACCGCTCTTTTTTAAGAGGGTAGTCAAAGGTACCCCCGAAGCAGTTCAGTACGTTCGCGAATTTCCTTGATTTGATTAATCACAGGATTCACTTCAAACATGTACATTACTCCAAAATGGCTGATTTACCGCGCACAGCTCTCAAGATGAATTACGGTAAAATATCTACAAATATTAAAAACGCCCGATTTTAACAAAAAACCGAGCGTTTTATTAGCCTTTTATGTCGATTATAGCGATATTTTTATGTCGCTTTTTGTAGCTCTCGAATAATCAGTTGTAACGAGAATTTGCCACGGAATTCATTTATATCGAGTTGGTAGGCAGCTTTAACATAGCGTGCTTCGGTATCGGGCCAGGCACGCACATCGACACCAAATGCAATACCATCAACCAAACGTCCAGATTGATGCTTTAACACGAGTTTTAAGTGCTTTTCACCTACAATACGTTGTTGAATAACCTCGAATAGGTGCTCGAATACCGGCTCGGGAAATTGCTGTCCCCATGGCCCTGCATTTTTTAACAGGTTGGCAAACTCCATCGAAAAACACTCATTTGGCAACTCGCCGTCGGTCAACAAAATACTTTGTTTATGCTCATCGGTCAGTGTGTCGGTGACCATACGCTCAAACACAGCTTTAAACTCGGGAAAACTCTGCTCATTAATGCTCAAGCCGGCTGCCATTGCATGCCCCCCAAACTTACTGATTAAGTGTGGGTGTAGAGTATTCACTCGTTCAAGTAAGTCACGCATATGCAGACCTTCAATTGAACGACATGAGCCTTTTATTTCACCGTTATCGCCCGCGGCAAAAATAATCGTAGGCCGGTGATATTTCTCTTTTAAACGCCCCGCTAATATACCAATTACCCCTTGATGCCAGTCAGCTTGATACAAGCAAATCGCATCGGGGATAGCGTCGGTTTTAAAGGCAAGGCGATCGAGCACGGCCTGCGCCTCAACCTGCATGCCCTGCTCTATTTCGCGGCGCTCATGATTAAGGCTGTCGAGTTCACTGGCAATACGGCGAGCTTGATTTATGTCGTTTGATAACAAGCACGCGATGCCTAAGCTCATGTCATCTAAACGCCCTGCAGCGTTTAAGCGAGGAGCCAATGAAAAGCCAAAGTCACTGGCACTTAAACGTGCCGCATTTCGATTAGCCACTTCAATTAAAGCGCTTATTCCCGGACGAGTTTTACCACTGCGAATACGTGCTAATCCTTGGTGAACCAACGTACGATTATTGGCATCAAGCGCAACGACATCAGCCACCGTACCAAGGGCGACAATATCAAGTAACTCAGCAAGGTTTGGCATTGGACTATGCTCAAAGGCCCCTTGTTCGCGTAAGTGGCTGCGCAGCGCAATTAATAAATAAAATGCCACGCCTACACCGGCAATCGATTTAGATGGGAACTGACAATCATGGCGGTTAGGGTTCACGATAGCATCTGCATTAGGCAGCGTATCCCCTTGTAAATGATGATCTGTAACCAGTACCTTAATACCGGCGCGCTTCACAATCGCAATGCCATCAATGCACGAAATACCATTATCCACTGTAATAACCAGCTCAGGCTTCATTTCAACAATTTGCGCCGCCAGTGCGGGGCTTAAGCCATAACCAAGGCTAAACCTATCAGGCACTAAATAGTCAAGGTTGTTAAACCCAAACATGGCCAAGCCTTGCATTAAAGTGGCCGTACTGGTTGCACCATCGGCGTCGAAGTCACCGACAATTAATACTCGCTGTTGTTCTGCGAGTGCCTGTTGCAGTAATAATACGGCTTTGTCTATGTCTTTAAATAATTTAAAGTCATGCAGGGTCGCTGCACTGTTATCTAATTCATTGGCATCTTTTACCTGGCGCGAGGCATAAATTTGCTTAATAACGGGATGTAAGTGTTGAGGAAGGTATGAGTCATCGACACGGGAACGAACTTGGATTATTTTTTCCATGTTGGAAATATTACTTTAGTTAGCTTAAAGCGAATAAAAGACCTACCTAAGGCAGGCCTATTTATAAAAAGATTATGAAGATGTTTTTGGTAAGGCATCAAGCGCTTGGCTAATTTGTGCTGCTGATTGATAACCTGGGATCATCGTTCCATCTTCTAAAATAATTGCAGGTGTACCCGACATACCAAAGCTTTGGCCTAATTGATAATGCTCAGCAATAGGGGCACTGCATCCTTCTACCTTGGCAACCTCTGCACCGGCTTTGGCTTCAGTTAGTGCTTCTGCTGGGTCTTTTGCACACCACACATTCATTAAGTCTTCGTAACCTTTACCGCGTAAACCGCCACGAGGGAAAGCTAGGTATTTTACGGTGATGCCCGCTTCTAAGAAATCGTCTAATTCGCGGTGTAATTTACGACAGTAACCGCATGTAATATCGGTGAATACAGTAATTGAATGTTTTTCATTTTTTGCTTTATAAACAATCATTGAATCTTCGTATTCAGCCACACCCGCCTTACGTACATCACTTAATGCGTGCTCAGTGAGATTGACACGATTTTGAAGATCAATCAGCGTACCTTGCATTAAAAATTGACCGTCAGGGCTTGCGTAAAGTACCCCCTTGTCAGTAATTAGCTCTTTAAGGCCAGCAACAGGGCTTGGGTTTACTTTTTTAACCGTAACACCTAACTCAGCAAATTTAGCAATAATTGGCGCATCTGCAGCGTCGGTGGTCGACACACCATTTGCAAACACACTTAAACTCGTACCAAGCAGTGCCGTGGCTAAAACTAACTTTTTCATAACTATCCTATATCCTGATCATTTATTATATAGACCGGTACATCTTTAAAAATCTTGCACTAAGCACGTGGATGATGTTGCTCGTGTACCGACTTCAATCTCTCATTCGCTACATGGGTATAAATCTGTGTTGTTGATAAGTCACTGTGACCTAACATCATTTGCACGACACGAAGATCAGCCCCATGATTCAGCAAATGCGTTGCAAACGCATGTCGAAGCGTATGCGGTGATAACGGCGATTCAACTGATGCCAAAATAGCATAGTGTTTGATACGATGCCAAAAAGTTTGTCGCGTCATGCCAATCCCTCTCTTAGATGGGAACACAAAGTCAGTTGCATGCTTGATCATCTGCGCGCGGCCAACTTTTAAAAAGCGCTCAAGCCAATACATCGCTTCTTCACCAAGCGGCACTAAACGCTCTTTATTTCCCTTACCTTTGACGAACACAACTGCTTGGCGCAAGTTAATTTGCTCCATCCTAAGCCCTACCAGCTCAGTGACGCGCAGACCCGTTGCGTATAAAAGCTCCAACATTGCTTTATCGCGCAGCCCCATAGGCTCTTCAATATTAGGCGCAGCGAGTAGTGCTTCAACCTCAGCCTCAGACAGTGTTTTGGGTAATGACTGCCCTGCTTTTGGCTGTGCAATATTCAACATTGGCGAATCAGCAATGGCTTTTTCACGTACAAAGTATTGGTAAAAACGTTTAAGCGCACTGATGCTGCGCGCAGTGCTGCGTGATTTAAGCCCTAAATCAACTCGGTATGCCAAGTATGCTTCAATATCTTCACTGCTGACAGCCAGTAAATCTTTGTCTTTTAAAAACTGACAAAACTTATCAAGATCGCTGCGATATGCCATCAATGTGTTTTCACTGACCCCTTGCTCAAGGTACAAAATATCTAAAAACAGCTCTAAATGTTCGGCATTGTTTGACGTTATTGCTACTTTTTCAGCTGTGAAATTATTTTCAGCCACGCGTATTGTCATCCTTATCAAGGTATCAATTAAAAAAGCCTTACGGTAAAATAGTATCAAACTACAGGAAGATAGATACTAAAAGCAGCTTGAGTAACTATCATATCAAGCAAATAGACGGTGATAAATACGATGCAGATTGGTTTATTTTATGGTTCTACTACTTGCTATACAGAAATAGCGGCAGAGAAAATTCGCGATATTATCGGGCAAGATGTTGTCAGCTTACACAATATCAAAGATGAGCCATTAAAAAATGCAGAACAATTCGATTTCGTTATCTTCGGCATTTCAACGTGGGACTTTGGTGAGTTACAAGAAGATTGGGAATCAATTTGGGACGACATCAAAGAGGTGAATCTAAACGGTAAAACCGTGGCCCTTTTTGGCATGGGCGATCAGCAAGGTTATGGCCAGTGGTTTCAAGATGCTTTGGGTATGCTACACGACGAAATTTGCCATCAAGATATTACCTTCTTAGGTCTATGGCCTAACGATGAAAGCTATGAATTTGAAGCGTCAAAAGCTCTCACAAATGAGGGTAAACACTTTGTTGGATTGGCACTTGATGAAGACAGCCAATATGAACTCAGCGATGAACGTATTGCTAATTGGGTTGAGCAGGTGATGACTGAATACAGCGAGACCCTGTAATATTCACTCCCTAATTAAGTGAATTGCTGCATAACCCATTTATTAAAACGCCAAGCATTGCTTGGCGTTTTAATGTCAGGCTATTCAACACGCTGCCAGTATTGGTTGCGGTAGAAAAAGGCGATATAACCGCGTACTTCAAGCACTTTTCCCTGTTCTTTAGGGGTGAGCTTTAAGGTGTAGGTTTTGCCATTGTTGGGGTCAAGAATTTCACCGTTTTGCCAACTGCCATCGCCCGCTTCTTTCGCGCCATCGATAATGGCCATTCCCAAAATTGGCTTATTTTTTTTATCGCCTTTACATGCATCACATATTGCATCTTGTTTGGCTGGGTTAAGAATTTTTTCAACTTCACCAATAAGTACACCGTTTTGCTCACGAATGCGTACCAAAGATTTAGCTTCATTGGTTTCCTCATCAATGGTTTTCCAAAGCCCGACAGGGCTCATTGCAGCGACGCTTAATTGAGAAAATAATAGGGCTGATAAAGCGATTGTGAGTCGTAACATAAAATACTCGCATAAAATTTAAGGCCTTATTACTATATCAGGGCTTGGTAAAACACACCATTTTGCTATGATCAGAAAAAGACAACACATTGCGAGGGAACACAATGAGTCAATATACGTTACTTACCGGAGATATTGTCAGCTTCGACAATAATCAAGTCACCCCTATTAAAGCTGATGGCGAGATTAAAACAAACCGCTTTGGTGAGTCATTATTTATTCCGCATAGCGCTAAAACCGCCGTAGAGCTTGGAAAACTCGACGATAATTTATTTAACTTAAACAAATTAATGCGCTCTGGGTATGCCGACCCCTGCCCTGCCACACGCGTGCTAATAGAAACCAAAGATCCTTTACCTGATATCGATGGCTTATTGATAAAACGCCGTTTTAGTATCATTAATTTTTGCAGTGCTGAAATAGAAAAACAGCACACAAAAGCAGTCTTAGACGCCTTGCTTGAGCTTGAGCATGTTCAACAAATTCAACTTGATGAAGTAATGCAGCTGCAACCTCCCGTGCAATTAAGTGCAAAATAGAGGTACAATCAACGCATCAATATGCCATACCAATTCGCTTAATTAAGTGCGCTATTTTGGGGCGATAAAACCTCGTTGAAAACAAGGCAAAGGTTTCGTTATTTAGTTGCTCTAGGTAACTGCTCCTGGATTGCTCCTGCATTGCTCTGCATCCATGCAGTCGTAAATCAGCAATCTTTAAAACAGGTTGCAACCGGTTTAATCCCTCAAAATAATTAAGCATTTTTTGCGAATTGGAACCATACGGCAGCTTCATTAGTAAAAGGATAAACAATGAAAAATGCGCTATTTTTACTCTTTGCAACAACGTTGCTTGTAGGGTGTGATGAGTTAGAAGTCGAGGAAAGTCATGATTTTGGCAATCAGATGTATGAGAACAAGTATACACTGATAAACACCACCGCCTTAGAGGTTGACTACTCCATGGCAAATACCGATCTGTTTGGTAACGCAAGAGAAGTCAGTGATGCGCAATATTATGTAGACACGATCGCATCAGGTTCATTACCTGTTGATATAACACACCTTCACAATGAACGACGCCGTATTTCATTTTATGTAGAAGATCACAGTAAAGCGAGCAACTTCGCAGAGCAAATGTATCAAGTGGACAACGACCAGCCTTACTATTTTGTCGCCTGGCAAAGTGAAGAAAAGCTGCGTTTAACGCTCATAAAACAGATTCAAAGTAACAAAGAGGGCTTTTTTGCCGTCCGCTTTCTTGCCACCGAAAACATTCGCTTAAAAATAGAGAATCAAATAGTTAACCTATATCAAAATCAATTAAGTACGTGGTATCACACTGATGACTGCGCAGATGATATTAAAGTCTCTCGTCTGAATGATGAAGGTAAGCGTGTTGATGAATCAGTTGCCATTTGTCATGCCTCATATGGACACTCTTATACATTATTAGTAAGCGAAGATGGTCTACAAGCGAGCATCAGTGAATAGCAAATACGACCTTTTAGAGTAAAGTGATGACGGACTATTAATGGCTGGTATGCGTCACATTTTCAAATAAAAGTCCTTGCATAGCGCACTATATTCAGCACTGTACGCGCCACTGTTTGCATGAATCGTTAAATGTGTTGTCGTTAAAGGGGCTGCAACCTGACTAAATAACATTAAACTGCGACTGGGTGCTTTTTTCTCGGTTGTTTTAACTAAACACAAGTGGTTTAAATACCAGCCTTCTTGCTCTGCAATGGCAATAAATTGCTCGGCCTCAGGACAAGGCAGTATCACATTGAGCAGAGTATGTGCATGACTCAGCGCACTACACGCTTTGATTAATTCGCTAAAACTCAACCCATCGGTGTGGCGCGCTGTATTGCGTGCTGCATTATCGCCTTTAAGGCTGGCATTGAAATAAGGTGGATTAGTGATAATTGCATCAAAGGGGGTTGCTGCTTTAAAAGACTGCACAGCCCCTTGATAAAGCATAATGTCAGGCCAAGGGCTATTAGCAAAATTAGCGCGAGCATCAATACACGCGTTAGCCTCTATTTCGATAGCGTTAACAACCGCCTTCGGCGCACGTTGTTTTGCCATTAAAGCAAGCAACCCGGTGCCTGTGCCAATATCAACAATTCGTGCAGCATCGCTTACATGTGCCCATGCCCCCAACAAAATCCCATCTGTTGAAACTTTCATTGCAGTGTGAGTTTGCCCTATCGAAAACTGTTTAAACACAAAACCTGACATTTTTTCACCTTTTCATTCACCAACAGCTGGATAGCGCGTATAATTAACGCCAATTGTCCTCTATTTATGTCACTCTATGCAATTTTCTGAATTTGATATCGATAACAAGCTGTTAAATGCCATTAATAAAATGGGTTTTGATACGCCAACCAGCATTCAACAACAAGCGATCCCTGAAGCATTACAAGGGCGCGATATTTTGGCATCTGCACCCACAGGTACCGGTAAAACAGCCGCGTTTTTGATCCCAGCTATTCAATACTTGCTTGATTTCCCTCGTCGTGACCCTGGTTTTGCCCGAGTACTTATCATGACTCCTACTCGCGAGCTTGCTTATCAAATCCATGAGCATTGTGAACAGCTTGCTGAGCAAACACACCTTAAAATAGGTGTCGTGACGGGCGGCATTAACTATGGAACGCACAAAGAAATTTTTGAGAACAATAACGACATTCTTATTGCGACACCTGGGCGCTTAATGGAATACCTCGAAACCGAGAATTTCCATGCTGAAAATGTCGAAATGCTTATTCTAGACGAAGCCGACCGCATGCTCGATATGGGCTTTCGTAAAGAAATGCTGCGTATTTGTGATGAAGCCAGAAATCGTCGTCAATGTTTTCTATTTTCAGCCACACTTGAAGGTGACAGTGTTGAGCTTTTCGCTGAGCGTATTTTAAATGATCCTGCGTTACTAGAAGCAGAATCGTCGCGTAAAGAAAAAGCAAAGATCCACCAGTGGGTTCACTTAGCCGACGACTACAACCATAAGCTTAAAATGTTAGTCGATATCTTAAACGGCGATGATATCCATAAAGCGATAGTGTTCGTTAAGACCCGTGAACGCCTAGAATCATTAATTGGTGCGTTAAATAACGAAGGACTGCGCGTTGCTTGGTTACGTGGTGAAATGCCACAAGATAAACGCATGAAAGCAATGGAGAACTTCCATTCTGGCCGCAATAAAATATTGGTAGCAACCGATGTGGCTGCCCGTGGTATTGACGTGGCAGATATCAGCCATGTGATTAACTTTGATATGCCTCGCACCGCAGATATATACGTTCACCGTATTGGACGTACTGGTCGTGCAGGCAAAAAAGGAATCGCGATTTCATTTATCGAAGCGCATGACGTTGCCATTTTAGGCAAAGTTGAGCGTTACATCGAACAAAAACTAAAGCGCCGAGTAATCAAAGGGATAGAGCCGCAACACAAAGAAGCAAAAATCCCTTCTAAAAAGAAAAAAGATCCAGCAAAGATCAAAGCGAAGAAAAAGGCAAAACCAAAAAAGAAAAAGTAGTGCGTGCTTAATATGCCTTGTTAATAAAAATGCCGAGCCTGTTTCGGCATTTTTATCGCTGTTATTTGCCGTGTCTTTTTTACTGAACTATGTGTAATTACTTCACATACAGTTTCTTTAAAAACAAATAAAATCCATAAATATCAACAAACTAAAATTGGAACAGAATTTGTAATTGTTCATACAGAGTTCAATCTGTCATTATTGCGAGGGAATTGTATGAGCCGTTTCAAATTATCTGTTGTCGTAACCTTATTTAGCTGTCTTTTTTTATTGGCTTGCGCCACACAAGTCAGTGCCAACACCCATGTTTTAACAACCAGTACTTCGGCGCAACCGCGATTACAGCAAGTGGCTTTAAAGAAACTAACGAATAACCGCAATTTTAAAATTGAAAACTTACAGGTTATTGTAAATGGCGATACGATTGAATTATTAGGTTCAACGGAAACGGGGTTTCAACGTGCGCTGGCACAAAAGTTCTTAGAACACAGTCAGGGTGTCAGGCATGTAAAAAACAACCTTAAAGTGAGCAAACTAGAGAGTTGAACACTTTAAGGTTATTGCAGCTAACGCACGGCTGCGGTCAGCGGGTTATTCACCACTGGCTTTTAAATTAATAAATTTCGCAAGCTCTTCAGGCTGACCAACCAGCATCATGATTTGCTGGTTGATTTGCATCATCGACTTGCCTTCAGGTAGGCGTGCCGATAAAGACAATTTTGATAAACCACTGGCAAAGTTTTTAATCGCAGTGTCTAACTCCGCACTTACAGGAGCTTGTTGTAATTGCATTGCCACCACTTGCTCAAGGTCATCAAGTGTCATGCCTTGCGCTTTTAAGAAGCTTTCGACAACAGTTTTAAGTTCACCGTCGTCGTTGATTTCAAGCTCGATACTGCGCGGCTCTAATTGGCTCATTGCCGCCATCATTTTTGATTGTTGCTGTAGTTGTTGCTCTAAAGTGAGCTCAGCCCCATTCGCAGCATTTTGTGCTTGGCTGATTGATAAAGATGCTTCCATCAACGCCGTTGAATTTGCTAAACCAAGATTAAAACGTACATCAGCCACTTCGTTTGCCTTCACGTTAAGCGCAAACTTGCTATCACCTGACTCTTTGTTGTAATCAAGCGATGAATTCACGTTGTAACTCGTTGCGGCAAGCTTATTATTCGCACTGTCTGGAAGTTGCGATAAAAACTCATCACTAAAGCGGAAATTTGTCATCACGAAGCCCGTGTGGGGTGGGATCGCATCAACTTCGTAACCCGTCACTTCTATATTGTCGATAGTGGCAATGGTTTCATCGCCTTCAATGCTTTGCACATTTATACCAGACAACTGCATGCTGCTACTGAACACACTTGCTGAAATATCGCTGTAAGTGATATCTACACCACTTTGGCTTGATAAAGCGCTTAGTTGCTTATCAACAACCTTTTTCACTTCCTGTGTTGCTGTATAGTTTGCGTAAACGACGCCACCTACAGCTGCAGCAACAACGGCTGCAATTACTAACTTTTTCATTTTATTTCCTTTGATTGGTGTTTTTTATAGTCTATCAAATTACAACTAGTTTATTAAAGACAGTAACTCATGCACTGTTTTAACAGGTGTAATTTTTGCGCCCAATCCTTCCATTGATTTATGGTAGTTACGATATGGAATAAAAATTTCAGTGAAACCATGCTGAGCGGCTTCTTTTACTCGCGGCACCCCACTGTCGATGGGCCTAACGTCACCATTTAAGCTTAATTCGCCCATAATACAGGTGGTTCTTGGCACAACAAATTCATTCAAACTACTCAACAATGCCGTAACTAATGCTAAGTCGATACAGGTTTCAGACTCATCAATTTTTAGGCCACCGACAATATTAAAAAACGTGTCATGAAAGATTTTAGTCTTGGTGTGTTTACGCAAAATTCCCGTGAGCATTTTGATACGATTCATATTTAAGCCAACACACACTCGCTGCGGAAACTCAGCCTCGGTTTCTGTGGTTAAGCACTGAATCTCTAACAATAAATTACGATTACCTTTACGAATACATGTAATAGCCGATCCCGGCGATTCGGTGCTTGACCCCGATAAAAATATTTCGCTTGGGTTGTCAACACTGAGCATACCGCGCTCACACATTCTAAAAATACCGACGGTATCAATATCGCCAAAACGGTTTTTATTGGCACGTAAGGTACGAATTTGCCCATCGTTGGTATCAATATGCAGCAGCGCATCAACAATATGCACTAAGGTTTGCGGGCCTGCGATTTCGTTGTTTTTATTAACGTGAGCAATAATGAACATGGTGACGTCATTTTGCTTACAATATTGAGTGAGTGCTTGTGCTGCACTTTTAACTTGTGAAGGAGAGCCTGGGCTGCCATTAGCGGCTTCTGTCACAACCGCTTGAATTGAATCGATCACCGCAAACTTAATCTTGTTCTTATCAAGTTCTTCAATAATTGCTTCAACGCTGGTTTCTGACAGTAAATAAAGCTCATCAGGGTTATAATCTAAACGCAGTCGGTTTACACGGTTTTTAAACTGCGATAATGACTCTTCTGCCGTACAATAAAGTGACGGCATCACTTTCGACATGCGGGCAATTAAATCTGACAATAATGTCGTTTTTCCAGCCCCTGGATCGCCCGAAATAATATTTACGGAACCGGTGGTCACACCGCCACTTAATACACGGTCTAACTCACCAATGTCGGTTAAGCGTTTTTCTGCTTCGGCGGTTTCGACTTCATTAATTTTTTTTGAGCCGCCGCCAACACCGCCTGCGTAGCCTGCAACCACGGCACGGCTTGCCGCTTGTTTTGACTGTCCGGCTGAGGGCTTAAATTCTGCTAGCGTGTTCCATGCACCGCACTTACACTGTCCTTGCCAGCGCTGATAGTTCATGCCGCACTCTGTGCAGACAAATTCGATTTTTGCTGATTTTGCCATTCGGCCTTACCTATTTAGGTCGCTAATTTGTGACTAACTTGTTATTAAAAACTGACACTTAACACAATTAATGTATAGTAAGTTTATAATCACAAAAAGATAACTCGTTGTAACTAAAACCTCTTACTTCAGCTCTTTATTCAACACACTGTTAAATAAAGAACCGCTTTAGGGCATAGTTTTTGCTTACAAATAAAACTTAACAGTGCTTGCCATTTATTTGGCAAATACTTATAACAATAATTAATAAAATAAAAAAGTGACTACTGTTTGTGTTTTTACTGCGTAATTGCCGACTAGTATACCTACTTTTTTTAATAGACGTTGATGGTTTTATAAATGGCTGAAGACATTCTGCTTAAATATGAAAGCCTAGTTGAAGAGCTAAAGGCGTATTTAGGCACCCCAAAATTCGACAAACTGTTTAAATCAAAAACAGCGGGCTTAACTAAGCCTGAGCAGTTCTTGATCAAAATGGAGATGTCGCGTTTATCTCAGCCTGTTGCACGGTTTATTGATTTACGTGGGCAAGTAACGGGTCAAGTAAAACCATACGAATACGAAGGTAAACAGCACTTTATGGACGATACTGCCATCGAAGTGTTTGAACAGGCTATTAAACGCCATGGCGGTTACACCCTTGCTGTCTATGAAGCGGTGATGAACACTGAAAACAACCATCGTGTCATGCAAAAGAAAGCGGCCGAACAAGCTCTTACTGAAGACGATAACGACAGTCAGTTATCAGCCAAAGTGATAAAATTTGCCTCCTACGAAAGCCGTCGTGAAGAGCGGATGAATTACTCTATCAAAATCACTGTTGAGTTTGATAAAGACAGCAAAGTAGCCGCAACAACATCTGATATCTCACTCAGTGGTGCAAAGATAAAGCTCGCGCCACGCTATAAGTTAAAAAAAGGTCAACTTATAGGCCTGCGCCTAGTCGGCCTTGAACAAGATTTTGAGTTAGGTTTAAAAAACGGAATTCAGTACGAAGTCGTCGCGATTGAAAAAGTATCACGCGAATACAATCATGTTCGCCTAAAACGCACCTTTATTGAAAACAACGAAAAGTTTGATGAGTTTTTAGAAAGCTTTATCCACGGCAATAAGCGTCGTTATAAAGTTAACCTAGACAATACGCTCGATGCGGTTGTGTCAAAAGGCTATGAACAATACTACATTCCGCGTGTGACCTCCCTTTATACCTTTTTAAGCTTACAAGGTGACAAGCTATACCCAAGCCTTGCCTTAACAACTGAAAATAATATTTTTATTCAGCGTTATTTTTGTGACGAGCGCAAGCTGTCTTGCTTATACAGTATTATTAACCAACAACGTATAGGCCACTTATTAAGCTCACCAGAGGCAGTAAAAGAAGAGTACCTGTATACTTTCACGCATGTTGTTGCTGGTAAAGTGTATTACTACTCTGCCACGCGTAGTGAGCTTGAAAGCCAGCCTCAGCTTAAAAATTTATTTTTAGGGTTTGGTAGTCAAAAAGACAGCTGGCAATGTTTTAAGTTGCAATTGATGCCAAGTCACCCTGAAGATTCGTATATTCCGTTGTCACTGCCAAGTAGTGCAGGGAAAGACATTGAAAAGTTGAACAAACCGCCCTCACCTCGCGTGCAAGGGTTGATCAAAGACGTTAAATATTTACTGATCTTAACGGCCGTTGGTACGCCCTATGAGCAGCTCTCTTATAAACAATTAACGTTTGATAAAAGCGCGGTTAATCAACTAAAACAATTTGGCCATAGCAAACATAAAACACCGCCACACCTTGAGCCCGTAGCCCTTGAGTATGTCAATTTAAGAGCGCACAAGCGCTATTTATACAAGACAGCTATCGCCATAAATCATCACGAGCAGATTATCACAGGCCATACCCGCGACTTGTCAGTTATGGGATTACAAATCGAGTGTGATAAACCTGTTGAGTTTAAAAAAGGCGACATAATTAATATTAGCTTGCCTGATTTACAAAAAATTACCAAAAAACATGATTTATCGAGCCTTGCTTACGAAGTCATGGCGATTAGTAAGTCACTCACCACGGTTAATCTAAAAGTTCACCGTATTACAGACTTACCACATATGGCGATTAAGTTCTTTACGGTACTGATTGAAAACAATAAAGATAAGTTAAGGGTGTGTGAAGAGTCGCCTAAAATACCGGGCCTTTCAACGGCACTCAGAAATATGGTAACCAAAAGTGTTTGCCAATTTCCGTTCTATTTACACAAAGAAGCAGCGCATTTTAAAGCCGGTGCAATTGGTCAGGGTTTATATCCGAGCCCATTACATGTATTACTGCAAAACTTTGCGCTCTTAAACGAAAACACCAGTATTGAAGGGATTTTATCAACGCAGCAAATCACCGAAGTCATTACACCACTCATAAAAGATCGTAGCCGCCAAGACCCGCCGCTTGCTTTTACCTTATTTATTCGTTTTGACCCTCGCCAACCTTCAATCAGCGACGCGATTACGAGTCGGTGCATTAGTGAAGATGACTACAAACCCCAGACTTTGTTTGTAAAAAAAGCGCTGAGAAATGACCTCATGTTTGTGTTTCGTTTATATGTATCACGTACAGGGCGCCCTGATATTGATTATTTATCAAACGAACTCAAATATATAAGTCAGTATGCCTTACATAAAGCGAAAGATCTTGAAGAAGCGCTGTGGGCCGTGGCAGGTGTGGGTGATTTAATTGATATTAGTGATGAAGCGCTTACGCATTTTGATATTGATGAAACACTCAAAATCGAAATGAATAAGCGCAAGAAAACGTGGTTAAAGCGTGTAATCTAATGGAATTGTGAGCAAGTAACTGACTTGAAGTAACGAGCCTTCATTAATGGCTGTTTGTGCTTGCTCAACAACTTTCGGTTTTCCATGAACAGCCACGCCAAGCCCTGCTGCAGCCATCATTTTTAAGTCATTAGCCCCATCACCCATGGCAACAGTTTGACGGGTATTAAGCGCTAGTTTTTCTGCGATTCGCTTAAGCACTCGCGCTTTTTCTTCTGCATCAACAATCGTGCCTATGACCTTACCCGTTAGCCGGTTATCTTTAAACTCAAGTGTATTAGCATGTACTTCATCTAAACCAATAAGCGATTGTACTTGCTCAGCAAATGGCACAAAACCACCCGAGGCAATGGCAAGATGCCAGTCATACTTTTTAAGGTATTGGCAGAGCTCATTCACACCAGGCATCAAGGGTAAACGCGATTTTAAATCATCGATTAAATCAACATCAATGCCTTCAAGCTTTGCAACACGCTGTTTTAAGCTTTGTGCAAAATCAAGCTGCCCAGCCATGGCTTGCGCAGTGACAGCGGCCACTTCATCATACACATCGGCTAAACGTGCAATTTCATCAATACATTCTATCGTAATCGCTGTTGAATCCATGTCCATGAGTAATAAACCGGGCTCATTCACGGTGGGTGGATTCGTTAACTGCACCAATTGCAAGCCATGCTGATTGGCAAAGGCGGTTAATACGGATGGACTGAGTGGTGATGTTGAGTCGCTATGAACACACCACGCTGAGGGCATAGATTCAATAGGCTGATAACAACACACGGTTAAATTTGTGAAGCCGTGCGAGCTTAAAAATGCTGTCAGAGCCAGTAAATGGTCAGCACTGAGTTCACCGCCAAACGCCACGCTCAGTACGCCTTGATGTGCTTTGGGTAAAATATCTGTCGCAATTAGGTGTTTATTTTCAATTTTATACCAGCAATTTAGTGTTATTTGACCTGTTAAATTTGCTGTAGGTGTAGCAGCTAAGCTAAGCTGTGACATAGTGGCTCCACGTTAGACTTATGTCTGTTGTTGTGCGTGTATTTGCTACTCGCAATCAATGAACTAATAAGGTTATTATACTGGTTTAGTTGTACCATCAATTGTAAAAGCTGTCAGCAGCGTATACGGTGACTATGAAAAATAACCAACTTAAAACTCCATTTTCGGCTACTTATCGCCAACGCATCGTGCGATTAAGCCTAGCTGCGGCCTGTTTTGTGTTGCTTAGTTGGGTTGCCGTTAATAGTAGCTTTCAAAGCCATCAACTACTTTATGACAGTGCTAACAGTACCGCGACAAGCCTAACAAAATTTATGGCGCTTAATGCGCAGACCCCGCTCGAAGAAAAAAATAAGCCCGCATTAAATGCACTGTGTAATAACATAGCAGAAGACGAGTATGTTTTAGCAGCCATCGTTTATGACCAACAAGGGATCCAAATTGCCGCCAGTGATAACTGGCAAAGCCACCACACATTTGGACTTTTACCAGACTCGACTCCGGGAATAAGTAAACTCAAAACCCCCTTTGTCGAGCCTGTAATAAGCGATGATGAGCGTCCGATAGGCTTTGTAACCATCACTTATTTAACACAAGCGTCAATTGCAACCAGCCACAGCAGTTTTCATGATTTAGGCAGACAGGTCTTACTCATGTTGGTTATTACCTGTATTTTTACATGGCAACTAGGCCGAGGATTAAAGCGCTGGCAGGTAAATCGTTATATCAAAAAAAGTGCTGAGCAAGAGTCATAAAGCGCATCAGCTAACGATTGCTTTTCAGTACCCGAGACACCTTTTAGCTCACATAGGTGAGTAAACACCTCTCGTATTTTTAGTGGCGTATTGATTTGCCCTTGAAAGCCTGCAAGTGGCATTGAGGGCGCATCGGTCTCAAGCACTAAATGCTGGGGGGCAATATTACTTATCACTTGGCGTGTTTTTTCAGCTCGAGGGTAACTTATCACCCCACCCACCCCGAGTTTAAAACCTTGCTTAATATAGCTGTTTGCTTGTTGCTGAGAGCCGGAAAATGCATGAATTACTCCGCCATATTTAGGCTTGCATCGCTTGAATGAACGCGCAATGAGATCATGGCTTTGTCGGTGATGAACTATCAGCGGGAGTGCCAATTGGTTAGCAAGCTCAATTTGCCCTTCAAATAACGCAATTTGTTTATCAAGATTATCAATACTGCGATCAAGCCCGCATTCACCAATCGCAACAAGTTCATTCGCATGGATTTTAGCAAGCTGCTCTAGCTCGCTTAGATGATGGGGTTGATGCTGTGATAAAAAATAAGGGTGTAAGCCTAGTGCAATTGATACGCTTGGATACGATTGTAAAAAGCAAAGCAATTGGGTCGATTGTGCCAAGCTAATACCCGGCACAACAAAGTGTGCGATCCCTGCGTTTTGACACGCGTCGATAAGCGCGTCGCGATTCTCATCAAACTCGCTAAAATCGAGGTGACAATGGGAATCAATAAAACGCATTTATGGATTTAAACGACCGAATTGCCAACTGCCGTCAGCGTTGCGCTGATACATAAAGCGGTCATGCAAACGGTGTGCACCGCCTTGCCAAAATTCAACTTTAGTCGGCTCTACACAATACCCTCCCCAAAAATCAGGGAGAGGAATTTCACCATCAGAAAACTTTTGCTTCATTTTAGCAAAGGTTTCCATTAGCACTTTACGAGACGAGACAGGGCGACTTTGCGCAGACGCCCAAGCTGCAAGCTGGCTTTCCTTAGGACGCGATAAAAAGTACTTTGCCACTGCTGTCGTTGGTAATGGTTTTGTTTCACCATACACAATTACTTGACGCTCCATATGGTGCCAAGGAAAGTGTAAGGAAATTTTGTTGTTCCCTTTAAGCTCTTGCGCTTTGCGTGAGCCCGTGTTGGTAAAAAACACGAAGCCGTTTTCATCAAGGTGCTTTAGCAAAACGATGCGCTGCGAAGGCTGACCATGCTCATCAACCGTTGCCACCACCATTGCCGTCGGATCTGGCAAGTTAGTTGCCACAGCCTGCTCAAGCCATTTTTCAAACTGCTTGATAGGCGATGCATCAAGCATGTCTTCAGATAAACCATCCTGTAAATATTCACGGCGAATATCTTCAAGTTTCATTTAAAAATTCCTTCTATCACAGTAAGCTATCAGCTAAAAATTAAGCAACATTTATATCTTGTCAATTTTTGTTGGGTGTCGCTGCGCTCTACCCAACCTACGAAGGCGGTAACATACGTTATCTGCAAGTGTAGGAGTGCTAGCAAGGCAATGAGCTTATTTATACCAAGGAGCATACGTTTTTGTATGTGACTTAGGCTAAATAAACTCATTAACGCAGCTAAAGCGAACTACACGAAGCAGATTACATTTGCTCCATAACTTCGATACCTAACAAATCCAACCCTTTTTCAAGCGTCTTCGCAACCAAATTACACAGCACTAAACGGCTATCACGTACACTTGGTTCTACACCGTCTTTAAGTACTGGGCACGCTTCGTAGAACGTCATGTATAGGCTTGCAAGTTCGTATAGGTATCCACATAGTACGTGTGGTGTTGCTTCGCTGATCATCAGGTCGAGTACTTCTTCTAATTGGAGAAGTTTTAGCGCAAGTGCTTTTTCTTGCGGCTCGTTGATAGCAACGTCTGCTGTTAATGAAGCGGCATCAATACCTGACTTGCGGAAAATACTGCGAACACGCGTATACGCATATTGAAGATAAGGTGCAGTTGCGCCTTCGAAACTCAACATCGTATCCCAATTGAAGATATAGTCGCTGGTGCGGTGCTTTGAAAGATCCGCATATTTTACTGCGCCAATCCCTACTTTACGGGCAATTTCACTACGCTCTTCGTCGCTTAGATCAGACTCACGCTCTGCAAGCTTTGCTGCTGCACGCGTGATTGACTCTTCAAGTAAGTCAGCTAGTTTAACGGTGCCACCCGTACGAGTTTTGAATGGCTTGCCATCTTCACCCATCATGGTGCCGAATGGGCAAAACTCGTAACTAGTTTCATCACGTAACAAACCAGCTTTACGTGCAGTTAGCTCAACTTGGTTAAAGTGTAAGCTTTGACGCGCATCAACAAAAATTAAGATACGGTCAGCACCAAGTTTGTTTGAGCGGTAATCACACGCTGCTAAGTCAGTTGTCGCGTATAAGAAACCGCCGCCTGATTTTTGCACGATAAATACTGAAGGTTCACCGTCTTTATTAGCAAGCTCGTCTAGGAACACAACTTGTGCGCCATTAGACTCAACAGCAATGTGCTTGTCTTTTAATAAAGCGATGATATTGGCAAGCTCACTGTTGTAAGCACTTTCAGCCATGATATCGTCTTGTTTAAGCGTAACATTTAAGCGCTTATACACTTCTTCAGAGTGCTTCACTGACGTGGCAATGAATAGCTTCCACAGCTTTTCACAGTGCGCATCGCCACCTTGTAATTTAACCACGTAGTCACGGGCTTTATCGGCAAAGCCTTCTTCATCATCAAACCGTTTTTTCGCATCGCGGTAGAAGGTTTCTAAATCTGCCAGAGCCACTTTGTCTAAGTCGACACCTTGGCTAATTTGGTCTTCTAAGTGCGCAATCAACATACCAAACTGCGTACCCCAGTCTCCCATGTGGTTTTGACGAATAACATCATCACCACGGAACTCAAGCGCACGAACAACGGCATCGCCAATGATCGTAGAACGTAAATGGCCAACGTGCATTTCTTTCGCAAGGTTGGGTGATGAGTAATCAACCACAACTTTTTGCGCGGTTGCATGCGGTGAAACCGCGAGCTTTTCATCTTCATTCGCTGCTTTTAAGCTTGTTGATAAAAATTCAGGCTTTAAGTGAATGTTGATGAAACCTGGGCCTGCAATTTCTGTTTTTTCTGCGATATCAGCAAGGTCTAGGTTATCGATAATTTTTTGTGCCAGTTCGCGTGGGTTTGATTTTAGCTTTTTAGCCGCTCCCATCGCGCCATTGATTTGGTAATCACCAAACTGCGGGCGTGTACTTTGTGTTACCGCGGGGTTCGTGTCTTCGGGTAGTCCTGCTGCAACCATGGCTGCAACGGCTTTTTCAATTAAAAGAGTACGGATGTTCATTGTAATTTTTACCTTTATTGCCCGCCATGCGGGCACTTAAAATATGTGCCTGTGTAAGCTTAGTTTTCGCGTGTATGGTTAAACTTAATATCAGGATAACGTTCCATTGATAAGTTTAGGTTTACACGACTTGGCGCGATGTAAGTAAGGTTATCCCCCCCATCTAGCGCTAAGTTGCTTTCGCACTTGCGTTTAAACTCTTCAAACTTTTTAGTATCGTCTGAACTTACCCAGCGTGCAGTATTAACACTGACCCCTTCATAAATAGCATCTACGTTGTATTCTGCTTTTAAGCGTGCAACAACCACATCAAACTGTAGTACACCAACAGCGCCAACGATAAGGTCGTTGTTAATAAGTGGTCTAAATACTTGCACCGCCCCTTCTTCTGATAACTGCACTAAGCCTTTTAATAACTGCTTTTGCTTAAGAGGATCTTTTAGACGAATACGACGGAATAATTCAGGCGCGAAGTTAGGAATACCGCTAAACTTCAACTTTTCACCTTGGGTAAAAGTATCACCAATTTGAATCGTACCGTGGTTATGTAAACCAATAATATCGCCCGCATAAGCATCCTGCGCACGTTCGCGGTCGCCGGCCATAAAGGTTACCGCATCAGAAATGCTCACTTGCTTGCCAATACGAACGTGATTCATCTTCATACCTTGGCTGTATTTGCCTGATACGATACGCATGAAAGCAATGCGGTCACGGTGTTTAGGGTCCATATTCGCTTGAATTTTGAATACGAAACCAGTGAAGTTTTCTTCTGTTGCAAGCACTTGGCGATCTTCTGTTTCGCGTGGTAATGGTGACGGAGCCCACTCAGTTAAGCCATCAAGTACATGGTCAACACCAAAGTTACCTAGCGCCGTACCGAAGTAAACAGGTGAGAGTTCGCCCGCTAAAAAGAGGTCTAAGTCAAACTCGTGCGATGCACCCATTACCAGCTCAAGTTCTTCACGTAATTGCTCTGCTAGTTCGCTGCCGATGGTTGCATCTAGCTCAGGGTTATCTAAGCCCTTAATTGTACGAACTTCCTGAATAGTGTGGCCTTGGCCGGTGCTATATAAAATCGTTTCTTCGCGGTGAATATGGTAAACACCTTTGAATTCTTTACCACAGCCAATCGGCCATGTTACTGGTGCACATGCAATGTTTAGTTCGGTTTCTACTTCGTCTAATAACTCCATAGGATCACGAATATCACGGTCACACTTATTCATAAAGGTAACGATTGGCGTGGTACGTAAGCGCGTTACTTCCATTAATTTACGTGTGCGATCCTCAACACCTTTTGCCGCATCGATAACCATTAAACACGAGTCAACTGCGGTCAAAGTACGGTATGTATCTTCAGAGAAATCTTCGTGTCCTGGTGTATCAAGAAGGTTTACCAAACGCTGGTTATAGGGAAACTGCATTACTGACGTAGTTACCGAGATACCACGTTCTTTTTCCATTTCCATCCAGTCAGATTTAGCGTGCTGGTTTGAGCCACGACCTTTTACGGTACCTGCTTTTTGGATTGCTTGTCCGAATAACAGCACTTTTTCTGTAATGGTGGTTTTACCCGCATCCGGGTGCGAGATGATAGCAAAGGTCCTTCGCTTATTGATTTCATTGAGAAAATCTTGGTTTGCCATGTATAAATTCTTTTAGTTTGTACACGGATTTGTACACACTTTTGGAAGTACTCTCTTTTCAGTTCTTCGCTTGTCAAATCCGTCGTGTTAATCGTAATTGGCCGCTATTTTCGCTGATCTTGACTTTATAAACAATCAATGGTTATCTAATCGGTTACCATTTACTCTCAGCGTGCGCCAATGCTCAGTTGTAGCTGTTTGCAATCGTTGCTTCTTCAGCTCATGAACAACTGTGGCTAAACCACAAATTCCTTCGCTACCAAAAATCGATGATAGCTTGTCGTACTACACCGATGATGGTGCAGTTGCCGTTGATCGGTATTGCCGGGTATTGCGGGTTCAAAGGTTTTAGGTACTTCTGTTCACCATCAATAACCAACTGCTTAAAGGTTGCTTCTTTCGAATCATCCAAACGCGCAACAACCAATGAACCTGAAGAGTAAGGTAACTCAGGATCAACAACGATCACTGCTCCCTCAGGTATGGATTTTTTTCCGCTTGGATTTTCCATACTGTCGCCTTTTACGCGAAGTGCGAAACAACCCTCATGTGCTTTCCCAGTGACTTCACGCCACTCCTCAGCATCTTCATGGGCAAATCCCTCCGCTATTTCAGTCCAATCACCGGCCTGAACCCAGTTAATGAGAGGAATTCTTCCCTTAATATCAGGCCCGACTTCTACATTACCGACCCCCAAGCCAATCTCGCCATCACCTGTGGCGAGCCAATGAGCATTCACGCGAAGCGCCTCCGCGATCTGCATGGTGTAACGAGACCTAGCCGATTTACCAGAGCAAATCTGGCTGATCGACTGCTGTTTGATACCAATGCGACGAGCCAACTCAGACTGAGTCACCCCAGTAAGCTGCAAGGCATGGTTTAGTCGTTCGGATAAAGTTTTCATAAGTCCGTATTCTACAAATAAAACTGTAGCCTTTCAACAATTTTAACTGTTGACTTACCTACAGTTTAAACTGTAACATTCAATCTTGTAACAGTTTTTATTGTAACAGGAGACGGTATGGAAGTGTTCAACACGACACAAAAACATCTCCGCCGTGCCATTGACTTGGTCGGCGGGCAATCAGCATTAGCACGAGCCATCAACTCAAAGCAGCAAAACGTCTGGTTTTGGTTGAATAAATCAGGGCGTGTTCCCGCTGAATTCGTTTTACCCATCGAACAAGCTACGCAAGGACAGGTAACCCGATCCCAGTTAAGACCGGACATCTATCCCGAATGCCCAAGCGAGCTGAAAGCCAGTAACCAGTAGGATAAAGAGCAAGTAATGGTCAGCATTTTACGTAAACACAGAAGCGAGTACCTCCATGCGTGATTATGGCAAGGTCTATACCCGCTTTTGGCTAAAGCAAAATGTTTTGTCCTGGAGTGACTCAGCGAAGTTGCTAGGACTGTATTTGCTTACATGCCCACACTGTAATTTGCTTGGCTGCTTTCGATTGCCGATTGGTTACGTTGCTTCTGACTTGAACTGGGATGAGCAACAAGTTGCTAAGGCTTTAAGTGAGTTAGAACAAGATAAGTTCCTGATTCGTTGCGAGGAATCCGGTTGGACTTTGATTCGGAGCTTTCTGAAGCACAACCCAATCGAAAACCCTAACCAAGGTAAGGCAGCCTTTCGGTTGCTTAAAGATGTACCTGCCGACTTCGTTGGTATGGCATCGCTTTTGAAATCTCTTGCCGCTTTTCAAGCTCGGCTACCAGAAGAATTTTCATCATTGTTTATGCCTGATGGCAACCCGGTAAGGGACTCTCAACGGTCGGATGACTCTGAGAGAAGCAATGAACCAACAGTTAAAACTGTTGACCACATACAGTTTGAAGACTTCTGGGATGTACAAATACGCAAAGAAAAAAAAGCAAAAGCCAAAGAAGAATGGCTACGCATGGGCCTCAATGAAGACCATGAACTCGCCTTGGAAGTGCTAACACGCTGGAAAGAGCAACGAGACAATCGATTGCAGTATCAAGATCGGACTAAGACCCCTATGCCACATAACTGGCTTTTAAACCGGCAATGGGAAGACGAGTACGTTCGCATTGATGAAATACAGCAATCATCGACGAGCCTAAAGGGCAGCAATCACCAATTGAACATTGAAGAAAGCAATCGCCGCATTGCTGAAAGCTGGGCCGGACAAGGTATTCGGGAGGTTCGTTCAAGTGCAGGAGGTTGATAAACGCGAGTTTGCGGAAGTCTGGGGAGCAGCTTGGGCCATGTATGGCAAAAGCGTATCACCGCAATTGCTATCCATCGCATTTGAAGCCCTTCGTGCTTACAGCATTGAAGAAGTGCGAATCGGTCTGACTCGGCATATTCAATCACCGGATACTGGGCAATTTTTTCCAAAGCCCGCTGACGTCATCAAGCATATCGATGGCAACTCGGGTTCAAGAGCCATGGTTGCTTGGAACAAAGTTGACAAGGCAGTTCGTCAGGTTGGCGCTTGGACATCCGTGATGTTTGACGATGCACTTATCCACCGCGTGATTTCAGACATGGGGGGATGGGTTGAACTCTGCAAAGTTGATGACAGGGAATACCCATTTAAGCAAAAAGAGTTTTTAACACGCTACCAGGCTTACTTGTTGCGGGACGAAGTGGGTGAATACCCAAGGCTATTACAAGGTATTGCAGACCATCAGAACCAGCAAAAAGGATTTGATATGCAAGCGCCTGTTGCCGTGGGTGACTGGTCAAAAGCGGCACAAGTTTACACGAGAGGCATCGCCAATTTTAGCGCAGTGCCTTTGAAAAGAATAAGCCCGAAAGCCATTCAGGCGCTTCTCGGAAATCAATTAGAGGACAAAAATGAAAACGATTAAAGCAAAAACCATTGCCCTAGTGATAGCCATGTCCGCAAGCACTTCAGTCTATGCGTTTCCGGGCTATCAGTGGGAAAAAGCAGCACAAAGCGTTGGTATTGATCCAGTCATGCTCTACGCCGTTGCCTTGGCTGAGTCGGCCTCACATCGTGGTCTCAACATGACCAGTCCATGGCCATACGCAATTCGCAATGGTTCAAACGCAACCTACGCCAAATCTAAGACAGAAGCAGAGCAACTGTTAAACCAGGCACTGCAAGAGACTGAAAAATATCAGCTCGATATTGGCCTTATGCAAATCAATTTGCATTGGCATGGGCATCGGGTGAGCTCAGCAGCGGAACTGCTAGACCCCATCACCAACCTTACGGTCGGCTCAAGTATTTTGGCCGAAGCAATCAAGTCTTCACCAAATGATTTAGAGCTTGGCATAGGCCGCTATCACAGTTGGAACGAAGAGCGTGCACGCTGGTATGGGCAAAGAGTGCTTTCTATCTATCGCAATATTTTACATGAACTGGAGGTCCGTCAATGACAACCAATCAACAAGACTTCTATCAATTAAATTTGGCGTACCTACACGCAGCACGAGAATTAGCGCGCATTGATCCGCAAGAGGCCGTCTTGCGCTTTGGACTTACACGCGACGTGGTTGATGCTTTGATTAATGCTGGTGTTGATGACCTGCAACGAGTGGCGACCTCATCATTCATGCTGTTTCAACCAAGGGGTAACCAAAGCCAACTGATTGAGATGGTGAAGAGCAAAGGCACAGGTATCCCAAGAATCGCTTATTTATTATCAACCCTAAACAACAAGGGGGATGCATGATTGATAACCTGTCCAAAAGTGAGCTATTTACCCGAGCCTCGCTGCTTATTAAATACGGATTTCGAACAACCATTATCGCGCTCGATACAGGTTTGCCAATCCACATTATCAGAAGGCTCCATAAAGAAGTGACTGGCAAGTCACCTTGTCCTGGTCAATTGCCAGAATCTGATGCCATCGTCAAAAGCAGAAGAGCATTAGTTGAAGGCTCCCTGCTTATGGCGCTTTATGTCAACATTGGTGGTGATAATGTCTACAAGCAATTAAATATCGATGCTTTGATGAAGGCTTACGATGCGTATTTGGTTGCAAGAGAAGAAGCAGATCTTCCAGCTGAGATCCCCTGGAAAAAACTGACCATCAATGAAGGTTGGGTTCTAGCTCGTGATTTAAGATCACAGCTTGCATCCTTACACCGGTGTCGATGCGGCAGTCTGTATTTGACGGTATCACAACAGCGCATTCAGCTTAAATGCCCTGTGTGTGAGATTATGGCCGAGCAAACCACTAGAGCACTTTTTGAGAACTAACATGCTGATGCATGATTTGATTGTGCACCGTCTGTGCACTTTGAGAGTACTAAGAAGATGACAAACTTACTTAAATCTTTACCAGCACGCTGCTGGTTTATATCACTGGGGCTTTTTCTGGCGACTTTGGCAGCGGCTCATTTTTTTCCATCAGAAATATTTACGGCATCTGCCAAGTTAGCGGCTTTGCCATTTCTGATTTGCACCATCGTTTTTTTCAGCTACTTGGGATTCAAAGCAACTGCTAGTCCTATCGGACTTATAGCCATAATCACTATGCTTGTAGCAATCGCATATTGGCAAGCGAGTTGGACAATTGTTGGCTTGGGACTCTTTTTCTTAGCTATTTGCACTGGAATTAGATTCTTGATTAGCCAAGTTAAAGATTCGGGTAGAACTTTGAGCATTGAAGAAAAATGGTATTGGTATAAGCTCCATTCGTTTTTTGATGGCTTTTATCCAAGGTATCCCAAAAAGCCAAAAAAATAGCCAGCCAACCACAAGCTGGCTACCTTCTATTTTCAGTTCCTTCCTGATGCCTGGTTATAAGCCCTAATATCAATCAAGTTGTTCTGAGCATAATCTCCCGCAAGGGATGCATTTGAGATCACCGCTATCTGCTTATCCACAAATGCTTTATCTTCTTCAGACACACTGTCAGGGATGTAAGCGCCCCTCTCATCCTTTTGACGATACTCATTTAGCATTTGCTCCCTTAGGCCAAGCATTTCAGGCGACCAACTCGATGAGTCTTCAGAGTTGAATACGCGCCCTGCCAAACCTTCATTGAAAGCTTGAGCGAACACTTGACTTTGAATCGGGGTCAATCCCATTCTCTGTCCTTCGCTGTATGCTTCCTGTTTAAAATCATCAGCATACTGCTCTAAGAACTCACCATATCGATTGTTAACTGCCGCACCGAATGCCCCCGCCAACATGGCTTCAGACTTAGTGCCCCAGTTTACTTCGGAGGCATACTGCGAACTCGATCCACTGTATGCATCATTAAACGCCGTCAATGGGTTTTCCAAAGAGGTTCCGGCATCAACGGCGGCTTTTAAGCCATCCCAGGTTGATTTGCTGGCTACCGTTGCATTGTGCAAGAAACCTCGTGAGCCAGGATCTTCAAGCGCTTGTTCTTTGTAACTCTCATAGTCTTCGCCAAAGTGATTCAAGGTATGCAGTGCTGCATCAGTATGCTTGCCACTGAAATCACCTATAGCACTGGCGCTGTTGAAGAACATTTCAGCACCAGAAACTCCGCTATCATCAGCCATAATGCGTGATCGCCACTGAGATCCAGCTTCACTGTTTAGTCCAGATTGATAGGTACTTGTGTCAGAAGCTACGGCCTGCTGGGCTTGCTGCTGATGCGCATTCAACTGTCCATCTATACCAGACAGATTGGTTTGGTAAGCCGATTGAGCTGCGTTGAACTGAGTTTGAACTGTTGCTGCATCCTCGTAGCCGCCCAATACACCCGATTCAACTTGGCTTTGAATACCACCAAAAGTAGGTGCAGTTGATGACAAGCTTTCATTAGAGCGTGGCTGAATAGATCGTAAATCGGCTCCGGTAGCCATGGCCATAACAGTCATTGCTGCTTGATAATCATTGTCGCGTTCAGCGGGCGTTGAAGAGTTGCTATAGGTTAAAGACTCCATAGCTGCGGCCACATACGCCTGATTATCATCAGGTAGCAAGCGCTGATACATTGGAAGGTTTTCACGTAATCGGTTACCGGCTTCAACATGCTGGTTCATATAGCGACCTAAATAATCCATGACTTCAGGATTATCCGCCGCTAATCGAGTTAACGTCGCACCATCCGTGTTCCTTTGTCCTGATAGACTGTAGCTGGCCTGATCAAGCTCACTAAAGCGGTTTGATGCCGTGATAACGTCTTGTGCTGAACTCTGAAGTGACTGATAGTCTTGATTAGACAACGACATCTCAACGCCAGAGCGTCTTGAATCTGAAAGGTCCTTAACCATCGCATCGCGATACTCAGCACGTCGTGAATCACTTGATGCCAAGCTTTGCATCTCCCCAGTGAGCGTATTTGCGGTCGTAGATCGAGAACTGCCCTCTGATGACTCAACTTGGCCACTAAAGTTACCACCTAAATCCAAGCCTGCTCGTACCCTTGATAGTTTTGGTACACGAGATGAGTCTGGCTTATCGACTCCTGGCAAGTTGCCCTGTGGAGAATCATTGCCGCCAGTACCAAGAAGCCTTCCAAGAAAGCCCTTATCAGCAACTTCTTTCTCACCGGGATTAGTAATAGTTCCATCGCCACCGACCCTTAGGCCTCCCGATAGCACGCCCGATACCAAGCCACGTACAGCGTCTTTTTTATCGTCTCCGAAACCATACCGTGTTTGAAGGTCATCAGTGACCTGATTAACAACGGCGCTAGATGCGGAATTAGAAGAACCGATTTGACGTCCAACTGAAGATAGATTGTCGTAACTTAGCTTTTCACCAAAGGTTCGACTCATGGTATTGCCAACTTGACGACTAAAGGCTTGAGTTGCCTGAGTCATGGATTCTTTTGCAGAGCCGACCATTGAACCCACTGCGTTTCCGACAGAGAAACTGCTTAGTAGGTTTGACGCGCCGGTCATGGCAGAACCCGTAAGGGCTGAATTTTGGAACATTGACTGTGATTGCATTACCGGGGCATTTTTCGCGACATCTGGACTAGCCAGCTTTTCATCAATGGCATCACCGTTTTGAAGACGCCCAGCCAAGTGGGTAGCGGTTATTGCTGAGCCATAAACGAGCATGAGCGAAATCGCCGGAACACTCGACGCCAACATGCCGCCAGTAGCTATCCAGGTTTGCAGCACTGAATCCATCTGCATCATGCCAGCAAAAGATGGCACTTCTGTACCTGCAAAGGCATCAAGAGCCGACATTTTCCCTGCAACGGTTAAATGAATATATAGGTTAATGATGGCCATGACAGGCATCCAAAGTTGAATCCAAAGCAGGATTAACAAGTACTTCCCGGCCATTCGCATCCCGATTTGGCCAAGGGCTATCACAAAGGCCATCAATGGGGTGATGGCGTAAATGAAACCCTCAAAAAACGTCATCATCGGACGAACGATACTTTGGAACAGGGTCTGCTCCGCCGCCCATTGCGTATTGCGCTGCTCAATCGCTTGGTTAACCATAACGGCGGCGGTGAAAGCTTGATCATCCATATATTTGCCCGTCACGCTTTGCTCATAGATAGGCAAAAGCACCGACGCGGTCATGTACTCTTGGGTGTTAACCGAAGCCAAACCAAGGTTATTCAGTGCATTTCGGATCACGTCATCAGTATCCGTTGCTGACGAAGTTCCCAATGAGGCCGACAGAACCTGTTTAAGCCTTGGAATGAAGGTTGATTCTGTCATGAGTTTCAGTTGGCTGTAGGCATCGGTGCAGTCCAGATCGCTACTGCTACCACTGAGCATGATTCGAGTGCCATAAATGCGCGAATCAAACCTAATCGCAGTCATCGGGTTAGGATCACTCAGCACCTGATCGAGGTTCTTTTGGCCAATGTCGATACCAATCAAGGTGCACTCTTTGATGTAGTTAAACCACGATTGCTCGATGTCCGAGCCGCCGACACGATTTGCATCACCCAACCCAGAGCGATCCATCATCTGTTTTCTCACTTTAATCAGTGACTGTAAACTGGATGCAAAGCCGTATTCCGTCATGGCGGGAGTTGAGAACGCCGTTTCAAACATTCGCGTGATTTGAAAGCCAACAGTCGAAATTGTACTGCCTGCGGCAGCAACACCGATGGGCACATTATCAACCACTCGAACTTGTCCCGTGTACGCATCCTCAATGCTCACTCGGGTACTGGGCCCAAACATGGTTGCAAAGACTAGCCATGAGACTAAAACGTGTTGAAAGTTAATCCCACGACCACCTTGCATCAAGGCCTGAACAGACACCATCAATACCCCAATGAGCAAGCCAATACGAACCATTGAAGTAAAGTCGCCTGTACCAGTGATCATCGCGACAGCGTTCAAGACCTGCTCTAAAAAAGCCGAATCCCCGATGGAATAGATTTCCCACATTGTCTATTCCCCCAGCGCTGTAGATTTAACGGTGTAATAACGCTGTTTGCGAATGGTCTGAATCACCTGGTTAAAATGCGCCAGCAATTCTTGCTCTGAGCCGTATCTTCGCTGCAACGCAGCGTACTCCTCATTGATTTGGCGACGTGCACGTTCAAGGTCTTCCGTTAATAACTTCGCATAGGCATGATCTTCCACACCGGAGGTACTTCTAGCTGCATTGAGCATGTCTTCAACCAATGCTCGGGCCATCTCAACAGCAATAAATGGCGCAGCTCTTGAAGCAAACGACCTAGCAGCCCCTTCATTTAAAGCAGAAAGTGTTCGAATCATGCCGCCAATGCTTGCAGGAGCCGAGGTCATAAAAGCCTTTTCGGTGGTGCTAGCTGCCCCAGTATTTCGAGCAAACTTAAAAATAATGCCGTTACTAGAACCTGTACCAAGAAGTAAATTTTCGACCTGAGTTGATAACCCGGTTAGGGTCACGTCAGTGATTGTCGGATTTAGACAGCCGTCTTGTGTCACTGTGTCACATCGGTACATAGCGACGTTACCGCCATGAATTAGATGCTCAATAGTCACTTTATTGCCATTCAGTCTGGTCAGTTTTGGGGCTTTACCTTGGCCATCAGCCGCATTCGCTAAATCACCAACGATGATCGAGCCCGTCACGGACATAACCGCTTCAAGAAAACGGTCATCCCCCGATGCAAACCAGCTTGATGCCGAGTGACGTTTCAGTGCTCGCCAAACCAAGTTGCCTTTAATCGTTTTGTTCACATCAGATGCCGCGACACTCGAAGCGTTCTCATAAGGGTTCTTACCGTTGGATTCACTCCAACTGGTAAAAACGTCTCCAGCCCCTTTAAGTGAGCTCAACATGCTGGCTTCTGTTTGCCCCTTTTTACCAAAAGCAGCCAGGGTATCGTTCACGACTCCCTGAGCCATTTGACAGGAATTGCCAAAATACTCGTTCAACTGCTGGATTTTCTTTTGCAGTGTCTCCATGTGCTGAGAGCATTTCTCACACATAGCACTGAGCGCCAATTGGAATGCGTATCCCTTGGCATTTGCCGCTACAGAGCGAAGTAATTGAACAAACTGATCTGCATTAACAAATGACAAACTTCCAGCGAACATATCAATGCCGCCACAACCGGCTTGGAATGACGGTGGCACCATAGAGACGAGGTTCTCGTTCATGATCCTGTTACGGACAACAACGCTTCCACCAGATATAACGCCACGCCGCTGACTCTCGAATACGCCAGGCGCAGTGGTGTTGGTCATTGAACCAAACAACTGGTTCATCTCCTGTTGCAAGCTTGCTTGGCTTATAGACGAAAAACCAATCGCACAGGCGATTAGCGATACTTGAAATACTTTTTTCATCGTTATAACCCTCCTTGTGCACGCAGATAGCGAACAAGGAACTCAGGGTCATGTAATATCTTCTCGTTAAGCTCTTGGGCTGACATCGCGAGTGAAACGCCGGGCTGAACAGGTCTGGTGGCATAGTAAGTTTGATCATCAATCCAACCGGCTTTATGGGCTGCAAGAATGATTCGATTATTGAGTTCATCAAGGCTCATTGCGCCCTGGCCAATCGGAGTGATGACATTAGGCGGATCTACTAAGAAGACCGCTGGAACAGTCGTAACGGACAACGATTGTGCTTGTCCTGAATCGACTTTGTAATTTGGAAATTCTCCACTTGGTAAAGGCAAGCCATCGACAGCAATAGCAAACACCTCGAAACCGTAGTTCAAAGCCATGGATTCGATGATAGGCGCTTGAGCATGGCAATAAGGGCAATCTGAACGATAGAAAAAGAACAAGCCAGCCCGTTTTGCTACTTCACCTAAAGCTACATCACGTTGAGCGCCAGCTTCTCGATCCATCCGATTGGCAGCATAGGTCGCCAAGGGTCTGCGACTGATTTCATCCAAAACAGGATCGCCCATGACCACCTGCTGACTAACATCAGCAAACTGTGAGCCCTTATCCATCATGACTCGCTGGAGATACAGATAGGCTCTGACATTCTCATTCGTCGGCTCATCAATAGCCTTGTCCATGAACGACTGCATGTGCTCACGAAACCATGCAGCACTGAAGGGTTTTAGCTCGTCCTTTGTGGGCTCTATGACTCCAGATTCCGGCTTTATTTGCTCTTCAGACTCCGCTGGCTCAGGAATGACCTGATACCAAAACCAGCCTTCCTGACCACGCTGATAGAATTGCCCATCACTAGCATAGGCGGGCAAGATGAATAGAAAGAAAATAATGATTGGGATGGTCACCCATAGGATGAACCAAGGTAACAAAGGCGTTCTCATTGTCAGCTCCAGAAAATTTCATAGAGCTAACATGCTAAAGATCCCCGTTAGAGCGATTGGCCAGATAGATGAAGGAATCGTGTGTGTTTCTGACTAGCTGTTATTACCAGTAACAACAGCTAGCTTTAACGAGCCAACCTTATACTTGGACCGCTTTGAACGAAAAGCAGAAATTTCATCCGTTCCAAAATGTCCTTGCTAATGTCCGCTTTGTTTTCGCAGTGAACATGATGGTTAAAAGAAAACCTCAAAAGCTCAGGATTTCAATAAAAATGTGAAAATTTATCGGGCTCACCGGTCAGGTAATCAGTATCCAACTTATTGCAGTGGTTCATTCAAATATACTTTATCAATATAGTTTTCCAGTTACTCGTTCAATTGAGATACTTGTGAAGCCTTTTCACGATTTTGGAAAATAAGGTTGGTAAGATTTTAAAAAGTTGACTTCTAAGTCAAGCGATATCAGTTGACAAAAATCACTACCATTTATATGATTAATCACTCACTAAAGTAAGTGGTGCTTTTATGTCTAATTTAGGTCGTCCAGTGAATTATGCAGCTCGAGAGGCTAAAATCGAGGCCATTCTCGATGGTGCTGTGCAATGCTTTGTTAAAAAAGGCTTTCATGGCGCTGGCATGGCGGAGATTTCTCGTGTTGCAAAAGTCAGCCAGGCAAGTCTCTATCAATACTTCGCCTCAAAAAATGAGCTCATTCTGGAAATCGCTAAACGCTATTCTTCCAGAGATCTCGATGCCTTGAGAAGAATTGAAAACGCTAGTGATTTCATGGATGCTTTGGAGCAAGAGGCGTATCTCACAGGCGATAAAACAGGGACTATTATGTATCTGGAGATCCTCGCAGAGTCATCCAGAAACCCAGAAATTAAGAAAGCGGTGCAAGATTCAGGTCAAGAGCTCTTTGACACCTGTTGTGCCATGATTAAGAAATTACAGGATAAAGATGAGGCAAGTTATTTGCTCACACCCGAGCAGATAACCCACTATATCTTTGCCTACATTGATGGTTTGTCCTGCCAAATAGCTACTGCGGATATTGAGTATTCGCGTGAGCTTTTACGTCAGCTTGTTCAGACCCTTCTTACACCAAAAAAGTAATTAATATTTAAGCCATACCTCAAGAGGGTTTGTTATGAGTTCGCCACTTTATATACTCGAACGATCAGTTATGTTATTAAAGAAATTCCGCCAGTATGCATTGGTTAGCCTGCTTGTCTTATTCCAAGGTTGCAGCAGTGAAAGTATACCTGAGCCCACTAAGCAGAACATTCGAGTGGTAACACTCAATGAAGTAGGTGCAAACGCACATTACCAAGAATCTCGCTTTTCTGGAATTACACAAACAGAGAGCAGAGCGCAGCTCTCATTTGGCGTTCCTGGCAAAGTGCAAAAGGTGCTGGTAGATATTGGTAGCCGGTTAAAAGCGGGCGATATCATGGCGACACTGGATCTTGAGCCTTATCAACTCGCGGTCGATAATGCTCGCTCTGAAGCCTCAAAAGCGCAAATCGCGCTTGAAGAGCACCAAGCAAACTATGAACGGCTTAATCGCCTCAAATCAAATAATGCAGTTTCACAGCAAGACCTGGAAGCCGCACGAACGCTATTTTTAACCGCTCAAGCCTCTGTGCGTGAAGCGCAAAGCCGAGTCAGACTTACAGAAAGAGAACTCTCGCAGGCAGTAATAAAAGCCCCCTATGATGGTGTTGTCTCTACCAGACAAGTTGAACCCTTTGAAGAGGTAGCTCAGAATCAGGTCATTTTCACTTTCGACAGTTCAGCCCAACTTATTGTCGAATCATCAATCCCTGTGGCTTTGGCAAATGCTCTACGTTCTACAAATGAACAGGTTATGAGTATTAGTCATCAAGGGAAGTCATTTGAGGCTGAGGTGTCCCATATTGCAGAGCGCGCAAGTAATGGTTTGAGCTTGCCGGTTAAACTGCGTATACAAGTGCCAGAGGGCCATTTTTTACCGCCAGGTATCGTGGTCGCAGTGAACTATCGTCTGAAGAATAGTGAAAACGTCCTCTTAGTTCCTCACGGCGCAGTTTATGTTGAAGCAACAAGTAACAGTGCTTTCCTCTACTCCTTTAACGTTGAGTCCAATACCGTTAGTAAAAAACCTGTACAAATTGTCGATATTCAACCTACAGGCTACATTATTAATGCTGAGTTGGAACTCGGAGAGAGATACGTAGCAGCCGGAGCAGCCTTTATTAGTGACGGGCAACAGGTTCGTATTTTAGGGGAGACGCGTTAATGTCCATTACAGGCTTCTCACTTGCTAACAGCCGTTTAGTGCTCTTTCTGTTTTTCATGCTTACGAGCATAGGGTTGGCGTTATACCCAAGTTACCCGTCGCAGGAAGAGCCCACACTACCGATAAATGTCACTGTGATTACCGCTTATCACCCTGGCTTAGATATTTATCAAACGGAATCGCTATTGGCGCGCCCGGTTGAACGTGCTTTGCGTGAACTGGAAGAAACTAAAAATATCACGACGTCTATTCGTGCCGGAGAGATCCATATCTCTTTGGAAATTAAGGACGGAACACCAGACTACGCGCAATCATGGCTCAGAGTCAGAGCGAAAATGCAAGATGTGCAAAACTCACTTCCCGATGGTGTGTCTGGGCCTTTTGTTAACGATAGTTATGACGCCGTTGCCGTGATGACTGTTGCAATTAGTGCCCCCAATCACACGTTTGAGCAACTCAGAAATAAAGCCAGTGAGCTGCGGGATTTTCTTTACGATACCCCTGGTATGGATAAAGTCACCTTGCATGGTGTCACTGAGGAGCAAGTGACTATCAATCTCAAGCCATTTGCTGCATCCAAATTTTCGATCAAGCCTAATGATATCTACCTGCAATTACATAAAAACAATTCGCTTGATGATATTGCCAGAGTGAATTTTAGCGACCAAGAGAGTCGTATTTATATCAGAGGCGGCTATAACTCTATCGAGGATATTAAAGCGATCCCTATTGTGCTGCAAGACGGCAGCCAGTTACCACTTGACACGCTAGCTGATGTAATAAGGACAACTGCACAACCGCTTAATACCGCCGCTTATCTAAATGGGGGGCAGGCTATTGTTGTTGCAGGTTATATGACACCTGGCGTTAATATGGTCGATTTCAATGATCGCCTTCGTACACAAATAGCGCAGTGGGAATACGATTTACCCGCTGGCTTTCAATTGAAAATCATTACCGACCAAGGTGAAGTTGTTAATCAAGTCATATCCAAAATGATTTCAACCCTTCTGGAAACGATCCTGGTCGTAACCGCAGTCACTGTTATCGCACTGGGTTTACGCGCTGGTTCATTGGTGGGACTTGCTGTCCCCATTACAGGCATTATGACATTAGTCGTTTTACGTGTGCTTGGTGTTGAGCTTAATGAGGTTAGTATCGCCTCGTTTATCATTGCACTTGGGATCTTGGTTGATAACCCGATGGTGATTGTTGAGGATATCTCAAAACGTATTAATCAAGGTGAGTCTGGTAAATCAGCAGCCTTACACGCCGGAAAGACACTGGGTACGCCAATGCTGATTGCTAGTCTAACGGTTATCCTGGCATTCGCCCCACCTATGTTCACTGATAATATCACTGCGATTTATATGCAGACGCTAACCATCGTGATTGGCGTCATGCTAATCATTTCCTGGTTTGTTGCCATTATGCTGGTGCCAATTTTGGCGCAGTGGTCTATAAGGAAAGGGAAAAACACTTCTGAGCAAAGTAAGCTCTCGCGCTTAATGATGTTCATGTCTCGCTTTTGGGACAAAGTCATTAGCTGGCCAAAAGCATTTTTAGCAGGTGCTACAGCAAGCCTGATCCTATCGTTATTTTTATCTGCGACTATTCCAGAGGCATTCTTTCCACCGTCGGAACGCTCACAAATGCAAATATCCCTTGAGCTCCCAGCAGGTACGCCTGCAAACCGCACAGCTGAAGTTGCACAAGAAATGACGCGATGGCTTGCAGAGGAACAACGTTTTCCCCAGATTACAGGCGCTACTGCGTATGTTAGTGAAGGGGGGCCACGCTTTATCCTAGGCCTGAATCCGCCAGATCCGGCTCCGCACACCGCTTACTTTGTTATCAATCTTAGTAAAGAAACCAATGTTGCGTCCTTTGTAAGCCAACTTAGGGCTGAGATGCTTCCTGTTTTCCCCTATGCCAAGCTCGGGATCAACCCGTTTTTCATGGGCTCCACGCCTCCAGGCGAAGCAGCCATTAGAATCATCGGCAACAACCATAGTGATTTATTACAGGCTGCTGCAACGATTCAAGAGGCGCTTAGCAAAGTAGATGGAACCATTAACATCAAACAGGATTGGGAACAACCTATCCCCAGCTTGGTGGTAAATGTAGACCAAGCCGCAGCAAGCTATGCCGGAGTCACACGAGAAGACATTTTTTCCGCTCTTAGGAAAAATACTCTCGGAGAGAGTACATCTGAGCTTCGGGAAGGAGAATTCTTGCTGCCTATTATGCTCGCAATGCCAACAGATAACGCGTCACTGTCGCAGTTAAATAATATTCAGATTTTCTCACAATCTTCTGATAAAATCGTTTATTTATCAGAAATTGCTCGCGTTGACACAGAGTTTCATCCGTCGATTGTGAAAAAGAGAAACTTACGGCCAACCCTGACGGTGACAGCGCTTAATCCGGCGATGACCTCTAAAGAGTTGGTTTCCAACATCGCAGAAACGTTGGAGCAAGTTCGTAATACCGGCAAAGTGCAAATCGAGTTTGGCGGAGAGATTGAAGAGAGCGAGGTCACCGCAGAAGCTATTTTTGCTTTCCTACCACTTTGTGTACTTATGATGATCATTTTATTCATCCACAAGTACAACTCGTTTCGTAAAGTAGCAATCATCGTACTAAGTATCCCCTTCTGTGCCATTGGGTTACTTTTAGCACTGATCATTTTCAGGCTGCCTTTCGATTTTATGGCGAATTTAGCCATATTCGCCCTAATAGGCATTATTGTGTCGAATGCGATGCTAATTATCGAACAAATTGATATCGAGAAAGACGCAGGAAAATCTGAGCTTGAATCACTCAAATCGGCTTTAATGCAACGGTTTCGCCCTATTATGTTGACACAAATAACCACTATTTTAGGGCTGCTTCCTTTGCTTATCGCCAATGATCCGCTATGGCGCTCGTTTAACGTTGTGATAATGGGCGGCCTTATTTCAGGCACCATTGCATCCTTTATCGTTGTACCAAGCTTATATGTTTTGTTCTTCACAAAAAAGCAGCAAGGGCAATCTAAATGAATGACTTATTACTCTATATCAGTGTCTTTGTGGGGGCGGCAATTCCGGTGCTCGAAGTTTGGATTGCCGTCCCATTGGGTGTTATTGCTGGGTTACCATGGTTTCCCGCTGCACTTGCAGGTTTTTTCGGAAATTTGCTTTCGCTGTTACCCATAATTTATGCCAGTGAAAAAGTTAAGTTATTTATGAAGCGCTGGCGAAATAAACCCGAAACTGAGCAAGTTGCCCACGACATAACAGATCGTAAACATGTAATTATGGAAAAATTTGGTGTTCCAGGCTTGGCTTTTCTGGGGCCATTTTTGATTGGTATCCATGCCGCTGGTGCATTTGCAATTGCCATGGGGGCTAACAGAAAGGTTGTTATGTTTTGTTTTGGTTTACCTTGTCACTGCTGGTCTGTTCGTTACTATTTGGATTTTTGGCGTCATTGGGGATCACGCAAATAGGAGAAGAAAAACAGCTTCCCTTTATGTAATGGCACAAAACAGAAGCTTTTGTTGTAGCCAGCCTGTCCCAAGGCTGGCTACCGTTACTTAAAAGTTACCAAAGCTCATAATGGATAACTTCACTCCTCGCTAAATTCAGGCACATCCCCATACCTATCTCAACTATATCGGCTACACTGTTAGCACAGGCTAGTAAAAGCTTTTAAATCAAAATGATCACACATATCACGAACGCCCCCCTCACTGAAGTATGGATATAAATGATGTTTCATAAAAATGAGAGTGCTTTGACCGCCATAATACAGTTGAGCAAGCTTGAACTTAGTAGTGATTATTTAAACAAAAAATTTAACGATCATCGGTTATATACAGCTGCGATTTTACTGATACTCATTCCTTTGGGGCTTGCCGAAGGTATTTTTGACTACAAATCACATCCTGAAATAAAAAGTGAGTTGTTTCAGCTGAGACTTTACTTTCTTCTATTAGTGATACCTGCCTGTATTATCTTAAAATCAAGCAGTTTGAAATTAGCTACGGCAACAATTTTAATAACCCTAGTTTTTTCTGCGTATCTCGGCATAAAAATAATAGAGCATTCTGGCGAAGAATTAGTGACAACAGTGAGTAATGTTGCACTCTATCCCTTTTTTATCTTTTTTGTTCTCATCGGCTTCTCAATCTACATTCAGATTTTTTTTCTTACTGTTGCTTTTTCCTTTGTTGTTCTATCCGAAAACCATGGCGTGCTAGATGATCTGATACAAAACGTTTATTTCCAGATCTCAGTGCAATCGAGCGTTTCAGCTTTATTAATTATGCTTGTTTTTTCATGGAGTTATTATCATCGTTACAACCTTCAACTCGCTTTAGAGAAGTCCTCCCAAACAGATCCGTTAACTGGTGTTGCAAACCGGCGTCACTTTGATAACCAACTTAAATCAGAGACAACTCGGAGTGCTCGCTCGAGCGTTGAATGCGCTCTAATCTTACTCGATATAGACAATTTTAAACGCATCAATGATACTTTTGGTCACCCTACAGGAGATCGCGTTATTTGCGCGCTTGCAGATTTATGTGTAAACCAGTCAAGAGCTACTGACCTTGTTGCTAGGCTTGGAGGAGAAGAGTTCGCAATTATCTTACCTGATACCAATATAACTGATGCGAAAAATCTTGCAGAGAGGATTCGAAAGCACGTCGAGGATGTATGCGTGACTAGTGATGCAGGAGAAATTGTAAAATGGACGATAAGTTTAGGGATATCAGCCTTGCCGGTAAATAAAAGGAGTGCCAATACTACCGAAATAGTTATGGAAATGTTTATCCATCAAGCAGATAGCGCGCTTTATGAGGCAAAGAACAAAGGGCGGAATCAAACAGTATTGTCGCAACAAAATACGCTTTAATAGCATATTCAGCTAAGATGATTGAGCAGGTGAAAAAGAGTTAACTCATTTAACATTGGCAGGGAGCATTGACCGCTTTGGATTTTAAAGCGGCCATTAAGGTTTGCAAATGGAATTGACTGCAATTTTCACATAAGTAATATTCATAAATGCGAATACTACATTAACTCACTTTACTGAAAAAACCGTAACCAACGTCTTCATTGAGTCACTCGGAATCATAACAAAGTGCATTTTGCTACCAAGATGCTGCCAGAACTCGGCCTCTTGTGCATATTTTTTGGCTTTTTGGATTGCGACGCTTTCTGGTAACAGGGCTTTAGTTAGCCCCGAGCAAAGCAGCTTTGTGCACAAAGCCTTCCAAGGATGCTTAGGTACACCGTCTGAAAGCCGTTCCACGAACCGTTCTAGCGCGTGACGAGTCACCACGACAGGTCCAATGTTCGGAACGTTGATGACCTCATCGATTTCTCTCACTGTAGCATTATCGACGCTGTATTCTTCGAAGGAATGTGAGAGCCAATCGTCCCGCTTTTCTACCGAGATCTGTGCTTCCTGGTAACGACTGAGCAAGAACCTGGTCAGGCTGTAAAGTGAATGCTGAGTTGAGCGTTGTTTCTGTAACTTTTTGATGGCTCCTTTACTGACCCGGATTTGAAGGCCATTGCCGCTTCGGTTACTCCCCATCACCTCTTTTACTGACAGTAGATGGTGAATCGCATAGAGCTCAGCTGCAATTGGCTTTTGCTGCTCAGTTAGCTTGTCGTATTGTTCACCTAAATCGACCTTTAGCTCACCACCTCTTCGAAGGCCGGTCTTCCAGTAAACCGTAAACTCACCATCAATCTGCTTTGTTAACAGGGTTAATACCATCATGTTTGTTCTCTTATTGGTTATCTATTTTTCATTCTCCATGTTTTTTCAAATATGCAAGGCGCAAAAAAGGGGCCGAAGCCCCTTGGATCAGATATGAACTTTCGGAAAGCCCATGGCACCGTAAACATTCAGCACATCATTCCAATCCCAACTTTTCACGCCAAGTGACGTTGGTATCGGGGGGATCAACACTTGTGTCAGAACGCCTTTCTGCCAGGCTTTTTTCTTGAGTTCATTCGCTGCATTCAGGCCAGTCTCAGAGAGATCGTGATCTGCCCAGATGTACAGCATTTTCACATTACTTGGTGGTTCAAACCTAGCCAGTAGTGTTGCATTCACAACCGACCAACATGTTTGTCCCGTAGCTCTGGTAACCGCTAAAGCTGTTTCGATGCCTTCTGAAACACCTAATACCTCACCAGGCTCACCAATCGGAACGGCACCGCCAGTGATTGTTCTGTCACTTGGTATGGGCATCATCTTTTTAGGCTTTTCAACCGGCGCTTTGAATCCATCTTCACTTAGGTAGATCCGATGAAACGTGGCCGAACGCCCTTGCTGAGTAACGATTTTACCTAGCAGCGCTGGGTAGCTATCGATAAACAGGCCATCTTCATCATGGTAAGGCAAGTTTGGATGAAACCTCAGCACCGAATCCCATTCAGGACGAAGCTGGGTAACAATCCCACGACGATGTAAGTAGTTCCAAACAGGTTGCGCACGAGTATCTGCAAGAGATAACGTTTCTCCCCAGGTTTGATTCAAGCGATGGATAATCGCTTTGTCCTCTTCCTGCTTTCTAGCCTTCCAATCAACAGCGTTGCTCGGTATTGGCCGAGTAGGCACTTGTACTTGTCCGGGTTGAATACCTAGAACTTGACCGATTGCTTCAATAGACTGAGCAAAGTTCCATCCATTAATCCAAGACAACAGTTCAAAGCCATCATGAAAGATCCCGCAGGTATTACAAACGCCACCTCCGGTATATTCAGCATCTTTGAACAGCCTAAAGCCATCACGACCGCCATGAACAGGACAAGCCACATGACGGCCTTTTCGAGCAATAGCGGCATCAAGTTCTGGCACCAATGCCGCCAAGACTTGAAGCCATTGGCCATTAAGATATTGCCTTACTGTGTCAATTTGTAAAGGTAACGCCATATAACCTCCTTAAGTAAAATGCCGACTCCTACCACATGAGGTAAAAGTCAGCTTAGGTCCTGCATTAGCCGTTCGGTTAATGCAGGAGCGTTAGTCAAGCCGGATACCATGTCGTCTTAATAGCCACATGATGGAATCACGAAGCACATCAGGATCGACAACCACAGCCATTGCGCAAACACGAAAGCAAAATGGCGCTAATTCGTCATTTTGAATCCACGACAACACATCCTTGCGCAACCGAGTACTGACACGACCGTCCAGCAACACACGGATCGCATCCAATAGAATGCCTTCGCGTAACTGCCAGATTTCCGTGTCAGACCAAGTGACAGGGGCATCATCAAACTCAAATAGAAATTCGAGCTGTGCTGATGTGTGCTGATGGGACTGCTTTTGTGATGTAGGAGAATGGGCAATACGCCCATTCATTACAGATAACCGCGTTCGGCAAGCGAAACGCAGCCCTCGGATGCGACCACGACATGGTCAAGCGTTCGAATATCAACAAGTGACAAGGCGTCACGGAGTCGATGAGTGATGCGTTTATCAGCTTCACTGGGTTCAGGATCACCCGATGGATGGTTATGAACCAGTATCACTGCTGCCGCATTAAGTTCCAACGCCCGCTTTGTTACTTCCCTTGGATACACGCTCGCCGCATCTAAAGTGCCTTTGAATAGCTCTTCAAATCGAATAACGCGATGCTTTGTATCAAGAAACAGCACGCCAAAGACTTCGTGCTCATACTCGTGCATCAGTGTTTGCAGGTATGAGAACGCCGACGATGGCTGTTCAATTTTGCGACCTTTACTCAATCGACCACGGGCAAGCTTGAGCGCCATATCTAAGATATCCGCTTCAGTCACTTGCTCAGGAACGATGTAAGTACCGGCTTCTTCGCCAGCTAAGAACTTTTTGTTTTTCATAGGAGTCTCCAAAAAAAAACGGAGACGAACCCATGCCCTGACGGGGACGGAATCGTCCCCGCAGGGTGGTAAAATTGATGTGGTTACTGAATTAACAGTTGTTGTGTTACTTCGAATAACTCACGCTTCAGATCTTTGACATCATTAATCACGATGCTTTGAGGAAAGAATCTCTCAACACTGCGTGTTTGAATCCCGATCCCCAGCAGCTCAAAGCCACTGCGTCTGCACCGGTCAACAATGTCATGCGTGGCAGCCCAGTCATCTGGGTCACCATCGGTTAGCACTATCATTAGCTTTCGCTTCTGTTTTTGTGCTAACAAACTGTTTGCCGCAAACCACATCGCTTGTGCCATAGGTGTACAACCTCGTGGTTTTTGGTCAAAACAGGCGGCCCGATGTCGAACCGATTGCTTGGGCAATAACGCGATAGAAACTTCCTGATGAATACCAGGAAAATAACTGACCGCAGGTACAACACCCGGTATACCTTCCAATGCCATGGATAAAGCCAAAGCGGCTTCATTGGCAACATGAAAGTACTTGCGATTACCTTCGCCAATGGGCTTACCCATTGAGCCTGATATATCAACAAGCAAGTGCACAGCAGCATTGGGCGCAATGCGAGGTTGCCTTTGAATAAACAATCTCGACTCTCCTGCTTGTGAAGCGGCAAGACGATGGGTTGCAACTCGAAGACCGTGCCTTTGAGCATGATTCCGATTGTCCTGACTGGACTGAACCATGCCCCTAAGTCGGGCTCGAATTTGAGCAGACTCCGACGCCGATAAGGTCAAGATGGCCTCATCACCCAACATAGCCTGCTCTGCTTGGGGCAAACTGAGTGGAGTGACACCCTGATGTCCTTCAGCTTGTTCCGACAACACTTCTGCCACTTGTGCAAAGGTATCGGGTTCAAACTGAGCGGCACTGGCCTCTAAGGCTTGTCGCAAATTGTCAGCTTGATCAGAGTTATCAGAATCTCCCGTTTCAGCAGCATCCACCATTGCAGACGAGTCTGCTTCCGGGGTTTGACTGTCACTACTGTTATTGCTGCCATTACTCGCATCTTGTCCAATGTCATTACCGCTATCAGCATCCGACTCATCCTGTGGTGGACGAGATTCTTCCTCCAACATGGCAACGATGGCATCGACAAGTTTTAGCACTTCACCTGTAGACGCCAGGCTAGGCACTGCTGTCAGCATGGCGCTTAACCGGCTCATCGCTGCGGCAGGAAAGAGTTGTCTCACTCTTTCATCAATCGCTTGATACAAAGGCGTCAGCGCTTTCTGGCCCAGAAAATGGCATCTCAAGCGAAACAACAACCAGGCTTGCAAGTTAGATGCAGGCTCAAGCTGTTCAGGTATACTCATTTGCTGAGTGTCCACCATGTACTCGATCACTTGCGAAATACTGCGCCGGGTTCCGGGATAATCCTTCGCCAATTCGTTTTCAATGCGAACGTCCTCAATGATATTGAGAAGTGCCTTACGGATCGGTTTGGACGACGCCTTCTGCACCATGTCAAAATTGGTATGCCGAATATGCGCCGCTTCATGAGCCAGATAACCCCAAGCTATCTGTTGATAGTGTGGGTCGTCTGGGTTTGCTGTTGGGATCACAATCCGCTCACCATCGGTAAACGCATCTTGTCCTTGAATAAGCACCTTCACACCAAACTTTTCGCCATAAGCGGCGGCAACGATTGGCAGTGCGTTTTTTAATGGATGATTCATGGGAGTCTCCTAATCATTAGGGGGAATACTCCCTCAGCGGGAGCGTTTCCCCGCTGGGAATGTAAGTGTTTAAACCTGTGCTTTTAGCTTATCCAGGTCGTATTTTTGACCTAACAAAGCCACCAATTGAGCTGGACTCTCGTGCTGCTCAAATGACGTTTTAAGCTGGTCTAAACTCAGGATGTCATCCAATGTCAGACCGTACTGGTCTTGTAACTGAGTAGACACCTCGTGTTGATATTGCAGCCAGGCCAGCTCAAAAGCGGTTTGCTGCAATGCCATGTTTGGAACAAACACCATGGCCGTTACCCAAACACCTTGCCCGTCCGCATCTGCGATCAGTACAGGGTTCTTGGGGATCACGACACTATGTGTTGAGTACGATCGTTGTACTAACGTTCGACAACACGCCACTTCTGGTATCGATTCACTTTCAACCGCATCAGTCACACCACGAAAATGCGGTTCAAACTGCTTCAGTTGGCTAGGGTTATGGATGGTTGATTGCATAATTTCCTCTTACTTAGTTCAGAGGACAAGCGCCCTTCAGGGCAACATGCCCTCAAGGACGTTAAAAATAAAATGAGTTTGGTACAGTCGAACCAAGGTTTGGTCTGACGGTTGGTTGTGGTATTGCACGCAAGTTATCTGCCTGAGCAGATACTGGCTGTGCGGGTTTAGGTTCAGGTTTGGGCATCAGTTGCCTGATATCCAATTGACCTTCACCGTGCATTCTCATCTTGTCTGGATCAGACAAAATTAAAATGGTCGCCATCAGTTCGTGATAGAGATTGTCTGTCACAGGGCCGGTCTTCGGCAGACGAACAAATAAATTGTCCATCGCTTCAACCATTGGCTGAACTCGATGATCCAGGAAGGACAAACCATCCAACTTGTCTCTTAACCGTTTGAGCGGATTAAGGGCTCGCTGGCTGATTTGATTCTTACCTGCAACGGAACGCTCAAACAGTTCGTTGGCATCACGAGCCACCTCCCTAAAGAGGGTGTGTCCCATGCCATTGACCTTGTCATCTAAGCCACCAGCTTGGTCAGCCGGTTGCATTCGATAGATGGCATAATCGAACTGAAGCCGTTGTTCCACGTCTTCGATGGGTGACAGCGCACGTCGGATTGCATCTGCAAATTCCGGGTGTTTTGCAACCCAGTCAAACGTCACCTGATCATAGTTGTCCAAGAACAACTGCTTGCACTGCGCAAACTCCTGACCGATCCGGTCAAGCTCTGGAACAATCTGATCAATTCGGTCTTCAGGGACGGCATAGCCACCTAAAAACCGCACACCGACTTGCTCACACAAGCGCTGTGCTTCTTTCTTTAGCCTTTCAAAGTTCGCCAATGCCTCAGGGTCGCAAATTTTTTTGCTCCCTAAGCTGGCAACATCCTTCGGTGGAAGTTGGCTGCCATTGGCTAATCTGAAATCTTCAGGCCTTAGTTTTTTTCTACCGCTCCAGATGGAACAGTCGATGTGACAAATCAAAAGTTTGTTGAGGGTTTGAATACTCATAGTGCATCCTCATGCGAAATGGGGACGCACCACTCCCAATAGGAGCAATGGCCCCCGTTTGGGTGGTAGTAGTTGACGCGCTAATGGCAATACCACTATCAGAAATAGTAATTTTGCGAATCAGGCGACGATTGGTTGAGATCGATTTTCACAGGCATTAAGTCCAGTGCTTCAGCTATCGGGCGAACCCGCTCTAAATCACTGCCTAGCAACCGCAATACATCTTTTTCCAACTTCAGTTGGTCAGATACTTCTATCCCTTCAGGACTCGCTACTGTGAGCGAACACAGTGGTGGTAATTGACGCTTAAAGGCGAGTAACAGCAACAATGGCCACGGGCCATCATCAGTGTTAACAATGCCAGCGCCTTCACCTGACACCATGCTAATTTGATTGGTACTAGGTAATCCGCTTTTGCAAAACCCTAATGACCATTCTCCAATCCTGACCTGGTTATCATCAATAACAGCCAAGCCATAGGCTTCAAGCAGCTTTGCCATATCGAACAACGCTTTTTGTGCCAGCGAGATTTGGCCATTGACGTCCTTGCGAGTACGAAACTCCCAACTGACGTTATTGGCACACGCGACGCTATCTAGCGCATTTGAGAGTTCAAATGGCCGCCCTTGATGATCAATGCCGACTTGTCCAACCAATCGATAACCCTTATTGATTTTCTCATTGATTCGTCGGTCTGCTTCAGCGTTAGGATCAGTCGAATCAATCAATCGCTGCTGCGACAATTGACCGGCTTTTCCAAACCGAACTTCAATCTCCTGGTTATCTGATCCAACGTAAATGGCCCATTCTTTGGCTGTCCCATCAGAATGACTGTAACGGTAAAGAGCAAAGCACTTTTCCATCATCAATCCTCCCAATGGTCACCGAAGACATCAGCAGCAATACGATGAATGGCTTCACGTTGCTCCAACTCAGCACGAGCCGTCAAAGACCGAATCAGCGCATACTCCACTGCGTTAGGAGCGCCTTTAAAAGCAAGTGTTAGCTTTGCCCAGCGCACCAAGGTCCGAGTGGACATGGTGATACTAAGCTCAGCACCGCCATCCGCGCCCCCAATAAAAAGACGACGAATGTCACCAGCCACCTTCACCATTTTTTGGCGAAAGACCTCTGGTAAGCCCGGCGCAACGTTCTCCAGAATGGCTTCCTCTACAGATGGCTCTGCATAGGTCGCTTCAATGATTCTAAAGCGATCAAGAAAAGCCAAATTCTGTTGAAGCACACCTTGATACAAGCCCGTCTGGTCACCGCTGCCCGCACTGTTGCCGGTAGCGATAAAACGAAACTTGGTATGTGGCATGATGATCTCACCGCCATTTTGTGCGATGACCAACGGGGCACCTTCCAAAATGTCATTGAGCCCAGCCAGTTCAGCAGGCTCAGCAAGATCCATTTCATTAATGATCAGCAAATGGCCATGCTTTACAGCCAGTGCCAACGGTCCATACACAAAGGTCATGTTGCCATTAACCAGCGTGTGGTGACCGATAAGATCGGACAACTCCAATCGACCGTGCGCAGTAATTTGCTGAACAGGCCAATTCAATCGAGAAGCAACTTGGCAAATTAGCGAGGTCTTACCGCATCCGGTGGGGCCTGTAATATACAAACCGTCACCGTCTGGGTTAGACAAAAACGCCAATACGTCACGTAAGTCTTCTTTTCTAAAAACATACTCGTCCTTGCGAACGGGAATGTTTGGATGGGTAGTGTCGGCACTAAATCCTTCCAGAACGAAAGCATCAGGAGCCGGGACATTAAACGCTTGATTCACTTGAACCAAAAATGGGGAGTGTTCAGTCATGGTAAACCTCATTAGTTTTAACGAGGCCCCATGCCCCAACAGGGAATGAAGTCCCCGTCGGGTGGTGTGTGGATTGTGGTATGGCTGTGTATGTAAGAGTTCAGCTCGCTCTATCATTCGTACCCAGCATTGGCTACGAGTGAAACTGCTTTCTGATGCACTCGATGTAAGCGCATGAGAAAGGAGCCGAAATCGGCTCCGAGTGAACGTTAAAAATAAAATGAGCTCGGCGAGTCACCTGGCAGAACCAAGTTCTCTTGCTCAAGGCTGATTTTGATTGGTGTTTCAACGGGCTGCTCTGGCTTATTGGTGCTGATACGCAACCGCTCTTGTGGCGCTTTTCGGTAAGCGGCTAAAACCTGTTCGTCCAGTTCGCCTAATTTATCGGTGGCCAATTGCTTATAGTCCACCGTGCCCGCCATCATGTAGCGGCTGAGTTTGACTCCAGCATAATCCGCATGAGCGTAGTTACCCATCATAGCGACCAATTTCGACTGAGCGTCTCGCATTTCCTCTTTCAAAGATTTAATGTGATTTTCCAGTCGAACCACTTCGGCATGTGCTGAGCAATACTGCCGAGACAGTGATGTCCAACGGTACTGAGCTTCACCCTTGGGAACAAAACAATCTTGCTCAGGGCATTTTGACGGTTCCTTTTTGGTCTGTACTAACTCCCAAAACTGAAGCGCTGTTTCTTGCAATTCAGTTAAGAACGCCGCGTCTCGTTGTATTTCAAACTCAATCAGTTGATCCTCAAAATAGAAAACCAACCAACCACGCGTGCTATTGGCGACCAGAATTTGATGCTGAACTTGCACCCAATACAACTGGTACGCCTCACTTTGTTCTCTGTGAGCTTGCACATCCTCAAAAACTGACTGGCAAGGACATTTCAGTTCAACGGGTTCGCCCGCATCGTTGATGCCATCAAAGCTGGCCCGAAAGATTGCGTTATGATCGGCTTCAGCACATAACGGCAGAAGAAAGTCATTGTGCGCATTCTCAAATGCTCGCCTTGCTTGAGGCTCCAAACGTATACCGCGAAGCACATTTGGATTATTCGACAGGTCTTCCGGTAATACGAATCCAGTTTTTTCTGCCCATAATCGCCAAGGTGTTTTGTAGGGTGAACACCCCATAATAATTGGGGCTTCAGATGCCGTAACCCCTGCAATGCGCCACTGGTGCCATGCAGGAGTACGTTGTGATAGGTCGATAACCTTCATATTGCCTCCTTTGAGGGGAGACTCCCCCGAAGGAGAGAACTCCCCTTCAGGGTTAAGTGGTTACTTTGCAGCTTGTGCTAACGCTGTTTGGTGCTGACCAACACTTGCTTGAACCGAATCAATTGCCGCTTTACCGGCTTGAATCGAACCTAAGACAAGGGCAACAACCAATACCAAGCGAAAAAGTGAGGCTGATTTAGTCATGGAAGATCTCCAAAAAAAGACGAGACCTTCCCCTTGACGGGAGAATAATCCCGCCAGGGTTAGTAGAATGAATGCGTGGCGCTAAGAAGCTAAAGGCTGTGTGAGCGCTTTGGCTGCTTGTTGCTGTGCATTCAATATTTCTTGTTTCGCAAACGTCAGTTCAACACCTTGAAAATGTTCATTGGCATATTCCAATGCACTATTCCAAGCGTTTGAAGCTTCCGCCCGCTCGATAAGCTTGTAAACAAGCCCTCGGGTTCGATCATCAACTTGCTCGGGTGGAATCACCGATGGCTCAACAACATGTGTTGCTTGGCCTTCGATAATTCGCTCCGCTTCGTCTTGATCGAAAATTCCCACAAAGCCAAACGCAATGCGGGAACACTGGATCATGGATTTATGTCTTAGCATTCGCTTAGTGTGCGTCTGCCATGGACCATCTACACGGTAAGGGCCATTTTTGCCGTTACCTTCAAAAGGCGGTCGATAGACTTCATCCAGGTATTCAGTGATTTTGACTGGGTGCGAACGGTCGCGCCGATAGATGATGCATTCCATCCATTCCGGGCATTCTTTCGCGCCATCCAGTGAGACTTTGTTTTCTGAAGTCTTAAACTCCATGCCATCAAACTGGTCGTGTTGATTGATGATGCGAGACCAGCCATCGACACCTACCACTGGAATAATCCCAGCTTGTTTATCAGGGAATGCAAAAATCTCTTTGGTGAAAGGGTTCAAGCCGTACTGATCTGCAACCACCAAGAGCGCCATCATCTGCTCATTGGTCGGTGCACTACCGTCACGTTGCTTGAATGCTGTTGCTTTTAGGGTATCGAACAACTTGTTTGGATCGACACTAAAGCGCTCAGCAAAGCGTTGGATTAGCTTTGGTTTTTCCATTGTGGACTCCGACAATCAAAGTGGGAGTCTGCCCCTGACGGGAAAGTACTCCCGGCTGGGTTAAAGCGTTTTCGCTCGGTTAAAAATCTGGTTCAGGATAAGTTTGTGCCCAATTAGCTTGGGAGCCCGCATCATCCGCCGGTGATGGCTCAGATGCTTTGTTCACACTATCAAGAAGCAGAAACTCGTCCGCGTCCACTTCGGTCAATCGATGCTTAATGCCATCTTTCTCCCATGAGCGCGTGCGCTGAGGACCTTGAACAAAAAGCTTCGCTCCTTTTTGGATTAAATCTTTTGCTCTTAGCCCTAACTTAAATCCACCACGATCTCGAAAAACGATCCGATGCCATTCCGTATGCTCTTTGAGCTCATTGGATTGACGGTCGCGCCATTTCTCAGAAGTGGCCAGTGAAATACTGGTCACTAAATCACCTGATGGATAGGCTCGCGTCTCTGGCTCAGTGCCAACGTAGCCTATGAGTGTTACTTGGTTTTTCATGATGTTCTCCTCGTCTTAGTTGAACTCTGTGCACACAGTCGTTTCTGCCCGGTTGGGCAAAGAAGGCTGACGGCGCAGATAGGTTGGTATTTCGAGTAAATCCATATCGTACTGATGTGGCTCTTTGTAAAACGCAGATGTCAAACGGGGCATACCAGGAGCTTTAGGCACTGCCATTGGACGACGTTTTGGTGTTGGTGTGAGCAAACGCTTGATTTGAGTAAGGACAAATCGAAACGGGCGCACGCTTTGACGAGCAACCAATCGCAAAAGCGACCAGCTCAGTTTTGCAAGCAACATAATGCCTGCGATTTGGATAATAAATCCGAAGATATATTCCATTGGTGACTCCTTAATTTAGTTTTGAAGGAGTCACCCCCAACTGGGGAAAACTCCCCCAGTTGGGTGGTGAAAAGGCGAACCGCAAGGAACGCATGGTTGAGCATGTAAAAACATGCAGGCTATTTGTTTAAGGAGGCTAGCTACCTCTTAGTACCACTGAGAAAACTCAGCGGCAGGCTTCCTTTGAGCTCATGCTCTCAGGCGCGGATATCACTGAAACAGATCAGCAATATTTGCTAGTCAGTGTAACCGTCTTATCCAGACAGGATAGTTAGAAAGATGCTCAATTCTTCCACCTAGCTGAAAGGCCATTACCTCACAGAGGATTAGGCTAGGGACTGATTATTGTCATATCAGGAGCAAACTTATGGCCCAAGCAAAACCCAATTACTCAAAACCCATCTTTGAACAATCATTCACAATTAATAGCTTACAGGCGCAGCGTGTCGTTGACCGTGTGTTTAGACGGACGGTCAGTGCGCTTTACGGAATCGACGTCATCCTGCGCATCATTGGCGATGAGAACGAAATTGATGAAGTGGAACAAATCATTAGCCAGTTGATCGAGGATTGCGCTAAGGCGGTAGACAACGAACAAGCTCGTTTGGACAAACTGATGGAGTCCAACGGCATCGATGAAGTACCTGACTACACCGACCCGATCACCTTCAACGCTAAAATCAGCTCGCCTCAGGTTGGCCAGTTTGTCGGCTTAGTGCGCAAACTCGATGCGTTGATGATCTCAATGGACACACTCTGGTTATCTAGCGTGCTTAGCAACAAGCATCGCGTTGATGGCAATTACGCATGGCAACAGCGCATTATCAAACTGGCTCGGCGCATTATTGATATCGAAATTCGAGCGCGAAAATCAGCTCAAGCTAAGGGTAAAGAAGCAGAAGTTGAGCAAGCGGTGCCTTCAACCGATGACGATATAACTGAAGAGGAAACAGATACTCCCTCCAACTAGCCAGCTAGGCTCCCATCACACAGCCCCTCTCGAAGGGGCTTAGTCTTTACCGTCCATAAAATTCACTTTTTCCTTGAAATACTGCTGAACAAAACATATAATAAATTTATTATATAACAAATTTGTTATGGAGCATGTTATGAAGGTACTCTTCTTATGCACTGAAAATTCGGCCAGATCCATTATGGCCGAAGCATTGTTAAAACATCATGGTAAAGGTGACTACGAAGTCTATAGCGCAGGGACTGAGCCACATAGTGTTGATAATCGAACTCTGTCAGCTATTGAACACTTTGGGTTACCTATCGATGGATTACACTCAAAACACCTTGATGAAGTTAGCAATATTCACTTCGATTTCGTCATTACACTATGTGATAAGGCCGCAATAGAATGTGATAACCGAGTCAAAGGCACCAACTGTCTTGCTTGGGATTTTCCAGAGCCTCGTTCCCGGAAAGATGCCAACCCGTTTGAAAAAACGCTACAAGAACTCAATGAACGCATAAAAATGTTTTTGCTTATACAACAAAAGCAAAAACCCTCGCCTATAACACCTACTACTTTTTACAAAGCCTTAGCTGATGATATTCGCCTGAAAACACTGTTAATTATTGCAGTGGAAAAAGAAGTGTGTGTTTGTGAATTAATGATTGCATTGGATGAAGAAAGCCAACCTAAGGTTTCTCGTCACCTCGCACAACTCAGAAAGTCAGGCATTCTATCTGACAGAAAACACCAGCAATGGGTATTTTATTCAATTAATCCAACATTACCTGTTTGGATGAAACAAATTATCTCATCAACAGTAGTGAATGAGCCGATTTTCATCGAACAAGAGTTAGCTCGATTAAATACGATGGGTGATCGACCGACCCGAGTGGCTAGCTGCTGCGATTAAGGAAATTAAATATGGGCATTTTTGAGCGTTATTTATCTGTTTGGGTTGCGATATCAATTGCTGCTGGTGTAGCACTGGGGATTGTTTACCCACCTCTTTTTGAAGCTATTGCAAAACTTGAAGTTGCCCATGTCAATGTGGTAGTAGCTGTTTTCATTTGGGTAATGATCTACCCAATGATGGTGCAAGTTGACTTTTCAACCATCAAGGAAGTCGGCAAGAATCCACAAGGCTTGGTTTTAACTTTAGTGATTAACTGGCTTATAAAGCCGTTTTCAATGGCGGCATTAGGTTGGTTATTTTTTGAAGGCTTATTTGCTGAGTTCGTATCACCTGAAACCGCACAAGAATACATCGCTGGAATGATTTTACTTGGCGTAGCTCCGTGTACGGCAATGGTATTTGTTTGGTCACAACTGACTAAAGGCGATGCAAACTACACGTTAGTTCAAGTTTCGGTTAACGACATCATCATGATTTTTGCGTTTGCCCCGATTGCAGGGTTATTGCTTGGGGTAACAGATATTCATGTGCCTTGGGGCACCTTGTTTATCTCAGTTATTTTGTATGTATTACTGCCTTTAATCGCGGGAATCCTGACTAGAAAACACTTAAACAGCTCAGGGCGAGATGAAGCGGCTATCACAACCTTGCTAGAGAAATTAAAACCGTTTTCTGTTATCGGTTTACTAGCAACAGTGGTTTTGTTGTTTGGCTTTCAGGCTAACACCATCATTAATCAACCACTTAACATCTTGCTAATCGCTATTCCGCTAATTCTTCAAACCTATGGCATATTCATTATTGCCTATTTTATCGCGGTGAAAATCAAACTTAAGCACAACATCGCTGCACCTGCGTGTTTGATTGGTACATCTAACTTCTTTGAATTGGCAGTCGCAGTGGCTATCTCCCTTTTCGGATTACATTCAGGCGCTGCATTGGCTACGGTAGTTGGTGTTCTGGTTGAAGTACCCGTCATGCTATCTCTCGTAGCGATTGTGAACAGAACAAAACATTGGTTTAACGAATAATTTAGAGGATTCTTATGCAAACCCATCCCTATGACAAATTGGTGCTTGATAATGGCGCTAGCTTTATCTTTACACCATGTCCCGGAACAAAGGGCGTTGACTTAACAACATCAGTCATGCAATTGAAAGATGCTGGAGCACAAGTGATTGTGACGCTGATGTACGATGCAGAACTGAAAAAGAATGAAGCCGAAGAACTTCCTCAAGTGTGTGATGCACAAGGTGTTAAATGGTTTCAGTTACCTATTTTAGATGACGATGCACCTAATGACGATTTTGCAGCAGCGTTCAAATCTCATCTTGATGACATGCTAACTATCATACGTAATCAAGGCACCATTGCCGTCCATTGCAAAGGTGGCTCTGGTCGCACAGGCTTAGTGATTGGACTGCTCATGTATGAACTAGGTTACGACAAGACTGACATTATTAAACAGGTACAGGAAATACGCCCAAAAGCACTTTCGCATCCGGTACAACTTTCTTTTTTTAATGAGTTTCAAAAAGTAGGAGCTTAAAAAATGGCAATTAAAATAGGTATTAACGGTTTTGGCCGCATGGGTCGCTTAACACTTAGAGCCGCTTTTGGTTGGCAAGACATCGAGTTTGTACAAATCAACGACCCTGCTGGCAACGCGGAAACGCTAGCACACCTATTAAAGTACGATTCTGTGCATGGCACTTGGTCACATGATGTATCTCATGATGAAAATAATGTGATAATCAACGGTCATGCTATTCGGGTCACTCAAAATAAAGCAATTAACGATACGGATTGGTCTGAATGCGATGTCGTCATTGAAGCATCAGGTAAGATAAAAAAGACTGAACTGCTACAAGCCTACTTAGACCAAGGTGTGAAGAAAGTGGTGGTCACTGCACCAGTGAAAGAAGAAGGCGTGCTCAATGTGGTGATGGGTGTTAACGACCACCTGTACGATGTTAAACAACACGCCATCGTAACGGCAGCGTCTTGCACTACCAACTGCTTAGCGCCAGTGGTAAAGGTTTTACAGGATAAAATCGGCATCAAACATGGCTCGATGACAACCATCCACGATATTACCAATACTCAAACCATTTTGGATGCGCCGCATAAAGATTTACGTAGAGCGCGAGCCTGTGGCATGAGCCTTATTCCAACCACCACTGGCTCTGCAACAGCAATCACCCATATTTTCCCAGAGTTAAAAGGTAAGCTAAATGGTCACGCGGTACGTGTGCCACTGGCGAATGCGTCAATTACTGACTGTGTATTTGAACTTGAGCGTCCTACAACGGAAGCTGAAATTAACGCTTGGATGAAAGAAGCAGCTGAGGGCGAGTTAAAAGGCATTTTGGGCTATGAAGAAAAGCCACTTGTGTCTATCGATTATAAAACCGACCCACGTTCTAGCATCGTCGATGCGTTATCAACAATGGTGGTCAACGGCACTCAAGTGAAGCTGTATACATGGTATGACAACGAATGGGGATACGCTAATAGAACGGCTGAGCTTGCTCGTAAAGTTGGCCTATCAATTAAGGGATAATGTAATACTATGAAGCGCTTGGCATCATTATCAGACGATATAAAGCAGTACCTCGTTGTCACAGGTAACTATTGGGCATTTACCTTAACAGATGGGGCACTTCGCATGTTAGTGGTGCTTCATTTCCATGCGTTAGGCTATAGTCCGCTTAGCATTGCGATGTTGTTTTTGTTTTATGAAATCTTTGGCGTTGTCACCAACTTAGTTGGCGGCTTCTTAGGTGCTCGATTAGGGCTCAATAAAACCATGAACATTGGCTTAGCCATTCAGGTTATTGCCTTACTTATGTTGGCCGTTCCCGCTGAATGGTTAACCGTTGTGTATGTGATGATTGCACAAGCGCTTTCAGGCATTGCTAAAGACTTAAACAAAATGAGCGCTAAAAGCTCGATTAAGGCATTGGTTGCCGCTGGACAAGAAGGCACGCTGTTTAAATGGGTTGCCTTATTAACAGGCTCCAAAAATGCCCTAAAAGGCGTTGGCTTCTTCTTAGGTGGCCTGCTGTTAACCTTATTGTCGTTCAAGGGTGCAATGTTGCTAATGGCTGGTGCTTTGGCTCTTGTTTGGTGTTACAGCCTTTACACCTTAAAAAGTGACTTAGGAAGAGCCAAGAACAAGCCTAAGTTTACCGATATTTTTTCAAAGAGTCGCTCAATTAACATCTTGTCAGCTGCACGATTATTCTTATTTGGTGCGCGTGATGTCTGGTTTGTCGTCGCACTGCCTGTATTTTTATCGCAAGTATTTAATTGGGATCATTGGACAGTAGGTGGCTTCTTGGCACTTTGGGTGATTGGCTATGGTATTGTGCAATCAATGGCACCCAGGTTAATCAACTTCAAAGATAACGTTTCCCCTGCAAAGGAAACGGTAAAATGGGCTAGCTTATTGGCATTGGTGACTTTAGGGATTGCCTTATCATTATATTTTAGCTGGGAAGTTAAAACGGTACTGATTGTTGGCTTAATGCTATTTGGCGCATTGTTCGCCATTAACTCATCGCTACACAGTTATTTAATTGTTAGCATGGCAGACGCCGATGGCGTTTCCCTTGATGTTGGCTTTTACTACATGGCAAATGCAATGGGGCGTTTAATTGGTACAGTATTATCTGGCTGGGTCTTCCAGCTTTATGGATTAGCTGCTTGCCTGGTCATTTCTTTTGTTTTTATCAGTTTAGCAGCTCTTATTTCAGTCAAATTGCCAAATATAGTCCCTCAACACCGCCATTAGTATTTACCTTAGCAAGGCATGGGTTTACAGATAACTCTGTTTTACAGTAATCAGGGAGCACATCTAGAACTTATTGAGCTTAAATCACAGGTAATACAGGATGCCAATTTGGTTACTTTAATGCTGTAAATCATTATTAAAGTAACCAATATGGAACCTTATGGTGAGAATAGTTATTGGATCTGAATTCGCGCTATCCTCAAACTTTTTAACAGTACTCTCAATTATTCCCTGAAATTTCTTCCGTCGCCTCCTGACGCAGTTTCTGGGCATCCATTCCGTTTAGCCTTTCAATGGCTCGGTCTGCGGCACTCTGACGATTTCCATCCACGTTTAGCGTACTTCCTGAGCCTGTGAGTCTTTCCAGATCCAGTGACGGTACTTCGGGTAGGTTGCCCGTGATCGATAAGATACCTATCCATTCATCCAGATTGACTTGGCTCCAATCCACCTGGTTTAACTGACTCGCGGTCAATCCTTCACAGTTGGGAGATTTCGCACTGCCCCAGCCAAGGCCCAATTGCGGACGCACTTGCTCTTGAATGATCCGTGAAAGCGGCGAAGTAAAGCAGCAATATGATTGCCGTTTCTCAACACAGGCACCTAAAAACTTAGACTTGCAGTAAGAACCTACATAGTGGCAACTCTTCAATACCCGCTTGGCGTTCATCTCAAACTCACTCTGCTCACATTTCCAGATAAGCTGAATGAGGATCATGGTGACTGAATAAATCATGTAGGCCGTCATAACCGTACTCAGAACCGCACCCGCAGCGCCTCCCAGGGCAAAGTTACCGCCCGAAACAACACCATCGGCTCCAACCGCGCCACCAACGTTGCTAAACAGTGCCGATTGCGCCCCTGAACCAAAGGTAGTGCCTACCCATTCAGCCGTTTTGTTGGTTAACACCTGCATGAAGCCAGTCGCAGCTTGCTCCGCTCCCGCGCCAGCAGCGGTTGATGGCCCAGCCCCCATGAGAGAGTCCCATGCAGACACAAAAGGCTCTTTAACCGCACTCCAGGTACTACTTATCGGTTCCCTGAGTGTATTCCACGAACCATAGATTGCCGACGACGGATTCATGGCCATGACTGCCGTATCAAGCTTGTTGACCGCCACTATCATTGTGATGTAATCCGATAACGACACGCCACTTGGCTTTTCACAGCAATCCACTATGCCACCAACGGCTTTTTTGCACTGGCCAGCATTCCCTTTAAAGACCGTACACTCGACGTTATCTTGGCCATCAGCTCCCGTGCATGACATATCATTGGTCATAAACTGAGCCGCATTAAGCATCGCAGCTGCTTCTGCAAAGTTAGCCTGCTTGATTGACTCTGGCTCTAAGCAATCTGTGCCCATACAGCGAACTGGCCCCTCACAGTTGTATTGAGTTTCCATTCGAGCGTTTTGCACTTCAACGCTTTGTCCGCAGTCATACACCAAACTTTGGATATAGCAGAAGCCTTCATGACCAGCCCCGCCTTCAGTACATTCCGTTCTGACGTACTGGCAGGCCGGGTTTTGCTCTAGCGCGGCACACGTATTGGTGGTCGTGTTTTGTCCGTTATTGACGATGGTTTGAGTATTACCATTGGTATCCACCCAGCTATCTGAGCTGCCCATGTTGAACTCTGGATGAGCAGTCGAAGCATTGTAGGTCGCTCTTGCCCTCCAACATGAGAGTCCCAGTCCATCAGAACTGCCGCGACTGGTTAAATGAGCAGGAGACGAAACAACCGCCGGATAAAGACTTCCAAGCTTAGCCAACTCGCCACTACCAACCGTTAACCCGTCGATTCGTTTTGTGCCCGTATCCAAACACTGCCACTGCACCGCAGTAAACTGATCAGTTTGCATCAAGCATTGGTCTACGCCCAGATCACTTGATTGATGAACAACGTCCTGTTCTAAGTACTTGCCGGAGAAGGTCAATGAAGCGCTCAGTTTCGCAGGAGCCAAACACTTCTGAACTTCTCGGCTGCAAGTGTCGAAATCGACTTTGTTCCAGCCGGAATCACATCTGGAACGAGTGACCTCCTGGGGTTCATGCCACGAAATAATCGACCCATTAACGACCCTACACAATGAGCCAACCAAGGTTCCTTTTGGACACGTCATTTCAGGGTACTTAATGGACGGTTTCGTCTCAGTCACCGTCTCCTTATTGCCCGTCAGTGAGAGTGTCGTTTTCCAACCATTTGCCTTTGACGGCGACTCGGTGATTTTTATCTCAGTATTTTGATTATCAAAAATCCTCAGTGTCGCGTTTCCAGTTTGCATAGTACTGCTGTGCTGTGGAACAAAGCTGAGCGTTTCAGAGCTAAAGCAACCGCGCTCAATGGACCAGCTTTGTTGATGGGTTTCAGCGGATACACGTCGCTCTAACTGACACTGAGTAAGCGTGCTGATCTTTTCGCACACCTGGTAATCAGGTACATGCTTGGTCTCAGTAAATGGCGTAATCGTCTGAGTAGGCTCACAGGCCTCAAAACTACTCGGCATAAGATTGGATACCACGCACTTTGGATCGCTGGTTTGCAATCCACAGTCATAGGTATCGGTAAAACGCATGCATTCACCTTTATCATTGGTTTCGGCACATTCTGACGACATGAAGCCACAGGAAGGGTTCGCTTCAAGCACTTGGCAGGCCTGATTTTCAATCCCTTTATAGCTTTCGTCATCCACACTCACTTGTACACGCCGACACAAAGGCGATATGCCAGCCACAGGGCTTGGGGCAAAATAGGATTCACAAACTGAAACACCATTGACCACCGTACATCCGTTGGTTGAAGACGGCTGATCCGTGCATTGAATGCTGTAGTCTGAAAACTTCGTCGGGATATCCGCTGCTTGTTCGATACAGGATTGTGGCGACCAACTATCATTCATCACCACCTTGGTTGGATCAAAGCGCACCTTGATGCGTGCATACCCCTCACCACTACCCGTAACCGATACGCGAATTTTTACCGGCACTTCTAAACCGGGTTCTACCGCTTTTAGCTTGGCAGTGAGATCGGTATTTGGATTGCGCTCCCAACTGGTACTGAGCTCGCAGCGGCCAGCCGTTTCTGGTGGAAAGTTATTGTTCGGCCCAGACCAGACTTTCTGATCGCCAAGCCACACTTGCATGTAGTCATCCCATTTGGCGTACTCAAGAACGGCTGAGGTAATCGCATCGGGGTTCACGACTTTGAGTGTGATGGCCTGTTCAAACACTTTACAACGGCCACTCCAGTAGTTGTCGCCAATACGTCCTATCCAAACTTCAAGACACCCTTCACCACAAGAGCGAAGGTTCATCGGTCCTGAAACATGCTCAATAATGCCTGCCGTGTAATCGTGAGTAATAGTGCAGCTGTTAACCGCTGTATTGAGCCTGTCACATTGCTGGTAGTTTGGGCTTCCTTCACCTTGAGACTCACAGCCTGGGAAGCTTTGGGTTAATAGATTGGGGTCAGTTTGAACCGCATCAGTTAATGCCCAAAGGGGATCATTGACCATATCTGGCCGAGACCTGTCTTTGATTTGCTGTAGCGAGCGAAACGCCTCACCCGTAGCGCCAATTTCGGATGCCATGCTCTCTTGGCGCTGCGTCCCCAATTGATTCATGCTGGCATCAGAGCCATAAACGCCCGTTAAGACATCCAATGAGCCCTGATCCATACCAGGGAAAAGCTCTTGCAAGTTAATGGACTCATTACCACTGCCATTCGGCACCGACAATGTATTGCCATTGAGTGCGGGCATCGTCCAGTTTTGCAGCAATTGCTTACCTTCCTGTTGTCCGCTTAGGCCGGATTGGCGCTGCACATCAGCGGCCACACCATGTAAGGGCAGGCACGCCATAGTGATTGATAAAATACCCGCTAAAACTCGGGTAAAAAGTGTTGGTTTCATGGTTAACCTCCCGAGTTACAGCAGTCTTGCCAGCGCCACAAAATGTAGAGCGCATCTTCACCGGCACCGGGGATTGTTCGCCACTCTCCCCATTTCATGGTGCTTTCACCGATGACATGCGCACTTTCAGTTTCCGGTACAGGAAAGAACATACTCATTTTGTATTGGGATTTCGGCAGCATGGGTTCGATAACAGGTCGGCATAGCGCACTGTTCCCCATTGTTCGCCTTGCAAGACCACGCCTGTGTTGAGCCGCGATTGCTCGCGCCGCTAAATGGCTGGTGTTTTCTGCTAATGAGCCAAAGGCTAAGGTGTGGCCAGATAACGGGTAGAGATGGCCCCAACTGCCAGCACACCAAAACAACTGGTCGATGGGTTTACCAAGCGTTGATGAGGCAGCGTCAGCGGTACAAGCCGAAATAGCCAATGGATTAGCAACAGCAGCCGCTTCAGGCTGAGTAAAAAAGGCCAGTTCATCGTTCAGCCATGTTGGGTCCAATTCCGACAAATACATCAAGTCAAAGTCCATGTAACCATCGGCATTGCAATTGCCATCCATGAACAAATCGAGCATGATCAAAAGCGGAAAGGCGTAATAATGGTAATGGTAGAAAGCGAGATCACCGGTATCGTATTCACCTTCGCCATGACCACCTTGCAGTCTCCTATCACCTAACGGTAAACGAATCCCTCCCAGTGAAGGCGAACAACCCGGCGTTCTGACCAATTCAATCAGACGCGCTGGCTCCCACATGCTGGTAACAATACCTGGCCTTGGCACGCCTAAGTTGTCTTCACACAAGCAAAATGACTTGTTTGATGCGCCGCTTGGGACATTGCCAGAGCCAAGAGGAAGCCCTGCAACCCGGATAGGAAAAATGCATGACCAGCAAACATCCGTCAGCAACTTGCCCGACAATAAACCCGCGTCTGGGCAGGTCAGTTCGGCTTTTGCAGGAATAGATGCGCCCAGGACAAACACGACAACGAGAGTCCGCAACAGACGATACATATTATTGAGCTTTTTCATGAACAAGCTCCTTTGCTGGAATTTCTTCTATCTCAAACGCGAGTCCCTTTGCTTGAACAAACGATGGGGTGACTTGCAAATCAAAGCGCTGCTTTAGCGAGGCATTGAGAAGGTAAACCGGACTGTCCAATGTCTTTTCGAGCATATTGAGGCTATTCCAACCTTGACCACGGTCGAGCTGCGTGGTGATAAGCGTAATGCGGCGCAGTGTCCTATCTTGGCCCTCAAGCCAATGCGAAACTGCGTCCACTTCTTCAGCGTTCGACGCATTAAACACCACAAGCTGCTGCGTAAATGGCAAGGCTTTTAGCGGGTTAATACGCGTTCCTGCTGGGATCAGTGTTCGGCCATTGGCATCCAATAGTGGCCGCTGCATGACGATGGTTGGATCAACCATTCTTATCCGATACTGCGTGGCTTTGGGTAAGTCAGTAAATGTTTGGCGAGACCAGAAACGCTCAATGGCTTTTTTCTTTAACGCGCCGAGGTCAAGCGACTGTAAACGCTGCATCGCCACTTGCATCAAATCCGGTTCTAAAATCGAATGAATTGGACCGCGTTGACCCAATGAACCGCTATTGCCAGTTTCAATTTGACGCTGCAACCAGTCCTTGCTGTAAACCCCTAGTGCACTTGCAGTCACTTTGTCATCTTCTATGCGGAAAATGGCAGGCACGCTAGTCACCCGCCAGTGCACAAAGGCTTTCGGATCGATTCGAACCTGAGGAACAGGATCAAGTCCCGCCATCAGGGTATGCCAATCACGGATAGCCGCCCCCAAGGTCTTTCCTTCAGGAATTCCCCGAAACAACACAATAGCGCCGGTAGCACTGGCCTCTTTAAATAGCTGCTTCAGTGACGAATCACCCAATGAGGACGACGCAAATATCAACCATTCATCGCTGTGTTTGAGCGACACAGGTTGTTCAACCGGTGCAAAAGGCTCAATAAATTCAGATGAGCCATCCACAGCACTTTGTAAAATGCTGCGGCTCATTTCGACGATCTTTTTGTCCTCGTCAGACAACAGAAAAGGCTCTTGTGCCCAGGAAACTTGAACCCAAGACAATGGAGCAACCAACAAAAATAAGAGACATAGTCTTTGCATCATCTACCTCCTACCAAAGCGGCCAAGCGCGACCGACAATCTGCTCGCGCTTAACGGCATTCCAATAGCGGGAGTCGAAACTCGTAGCAGCCTCGCCGGAAAACCAATATTCGTTTTCTTGCAGCGTCAATGAACGGCTAAATTGTGATTCCGCCACACCAAGACGCTGGGCTAATGCCATGCCGATTGAGACTTGAGCACCGTTCACTAGCACATGCTCAGGCGTCACATTGACTTCATCCCCAGGCATCCCTGTAAGGCGTTTCAGCATACGAGTACCGTCGTTATATAACGGAGCGAGTCCTTTTGAGTGGAAGGCATACAAACCATCCTTAACGGGCTCTTTATTCCATAGGTCAATCAGATAAACCGTGGTATCAGGCAGGCAGCGCTCTTGCTGGGTATCAATACCTATTCGGTAGCGCATCATGGCGTAGGTGCCTACCAAGGCCATGATTAACGCAAAAACGGTCAACCGAATGAGATATGGCCGCCAAGGCATTCTTTTACGGAGTACCTGCATGAGACACCTCCTTTGAGCCTACTGGCACAAATACAGAATCATCAGCACCCACCACCGCTTGGGCATCCAGCACGATAAAACCGGCTGCTTTTAGCTTTTCAATTTGCTGATTGGTCCGAAGCAACCTGGATTCGATGTCTTGTTCGCTGGCATTAGGACCCAGTGACAACACCGCCTCCCCAAAATCCACGACTGCAATGGGCGTACTTAACGCCAACTGGCTGTGGATGGGTTCGAGTGTTTTCATTAAGAGCCAACTGGTCATTAAACCGCTACCAGCAACAGACAAAGTAATAGAGGCCATAAATGGCCAAAGCGTGGACTTATTCATAGCCTCGCTCCTTCAACAACTGGGAGATGGCATCAGCAACAGAAAGGCCTTTGCGCGTTAACTGCTTAATCGCATTTACATCTTCTGCACGGGACGAGTACAACAGCTTGTGAAACGGATCGACGATGAGGCGGCCAATCCCGGTGCCCATTTCGGTAATAAAGAAAATTTCGGAATAGACACCCGTGACGGTATGAACCGTTTTCAGGTATTCATAACCACCTTCACCTAATGGCAAACGGCCTTCTTTTTTGAGCGCGTTGATGGTTTCGGCTTTTTGGCCAAGCAGGTACATATTGGCCGAGTTTTCAGCGATAGCTTTACCTGTAGGGCTGTCATACAAATCGTTGACCGACTGCGTTACCGTTACAGCACTGCCGCCATATTTTCGAAATCGACGGTAACCCGTCTCGATGAACTTACCGACATCACCTTGAGTCAGCAGATCCCAAGCTTCGTCGATGAACACAATCTTGCGACGATCCCGCTCACCTAAATACATCTCTTGTTGGATTTGGTAGATAAGCTGAAGCAACACCACTTGTTGCAGGTGCTTGCGCCCCTTGAGCTCTTCTAACTCCAGAACGGTGAAACGGTTTTTGAAGCGAATATTGTTGTGACCATTAAAGAAGCGGCCATATTCGCCCTGTGTCGTAAACGGATAGAGCTGCTCACCCACGTCTTGCACACGACGGTCTTCATGATTTTTTAAGGCCTCTGCCACATCATCAACCAACATGGCACGACCTTTTTTCTCCCACAGTTCACGGGTCTGACGCTTTAGGTTGGCCATCTGAAAATCAGTTAATGACTGCGTAGGCGCGGCCATTGCGGCCAATAATCCAACCAGTACATCCGCTTCTTCGTCATAGTCCTCAACGATTTCAAACGGATTTAAGCAAATGCCACTGTCCCGCCCGAACTGTAAGAACTCACCGTCATAGACTTCACACAGCTTTTCATAAGAGCGGCCAACATCAATCACCCAGCATTGCCCGCCTTCTGATAAGTAGGAGGAGATGATTTCGTTCACCAGGAAAGACTTGCCCGACCCCGATTGCGCCGCTATGCAACAGTTGTAATTACTGCCCGAGTCATACAGGGACACACTCATGATCTGGCCATTACGGGAAACAAAGTTAATCACTGGCGTGCCTGTACCTTTCCAATCCGCAAACAAAGGCAACAGAGGGATCACATGCCGTGTCGCCATAGTCTTGAATCGAAACAAGTCGTTCATCGCCTGGCGGTCAGCACCAAATGGCAAGGCATTCAGGAAAATGGGCAAACAGAAGTACTTGTCTTCCATCAGCTCAAACCCGAGTTCTTTGAAATAGGTTCGAGCATTTGAAACAGAGCTGATGGACGCCTCTTCCGTTGGTGAAAACAGCGTTAAGGTCATATTTGCCCGAATAGGACGATCACCTTCTTGCAAGGCTTCAAAAAGAACATCAAAACCCTTTTTCTTGGCTGCAAGCACCGGCACAAACTTGAGCATCGGGCCATAGGCCTGATTGACCGCCCATTGACGCTTCGTCTCTAAACGAGATCGCATCGCCTCGGCTGAGGGAAAGTGAATGGTGACATTCAGCAAAAAGCTTCCGCGTAAACCGCGACTACCCGTCATCATATCGCCCGCAAAACTTGCGGCATGACCAAACCAGATCCGCTCAGGCAAGCGCTTAAATGATAAGGTTTTAACTCGGTAATCACCCAGCATCAGGCCTTGGCTATCTACCTTGATAGCTCGGTCATAATCCAACACTTGCTCTCGAAGTGGTTTATCTGCCTCACTACGGATTGGTGATGGATTACGCCAAGAAGCATCTTTTCCCCAGTTAAGCTGCGCACTTAATGCCGCGAGCCAGTTTCGGTCAGTCATCTCAGTGACGCGAAAACCAACCGTTGCCAGCGCCTGCGAGAAAGAAGCCCGAAGCGCGGATGCGCGACTCAATTCACGCTCCGTCGGTATAGGACTTTCCAAAGGCAATTTGCAGGTGACGATCAGTTGAAAGTTGCGTACCTGAGTCTGGGTCGATTCTTCTATCGGTTGAACCGTGCCCCCATCGAGGAAATCCGCACGTTTGCGAATAGACGCCCTGAGCAATGGATCGGATTGACGATGCCGTAAGCCCATCATTCGCTGAAGGTCGGTTTGAATATCAGGCGAGGCGTACAGGCCAAATTGCAGCAAAGTGTCTTTTGGCCAGTCGTTGTTGAGTAGAACATTAACCCTGTCTGCAACAGACTCATCACCACCCGGCAATGGGTCACATAGAAAACCAAAGCCAACACTCTGGTCTTCCATGAAAAACAGTTGCTCATCGTCGGAATAGGCCAATACTGGCAACAGCTCAGAAGCGCGTTGCCCTGAATACAGAGAGGCTTTCATTAACGCCCCTCCAACCAAGCAGAAAGATCATAAGGACGGCCTCGGCTGATGCGACCATCATTGGCGACGATGAAAGGCACACCTTGAATGCCAAGGATTTGAGCCGTCACCAAGGTACGCTGCATTGGCTCTAAGTTGCAGGCATCATCCTGTTCTAGGTTACCAATCCGGCCATTGAGCAATGCATCGGTGGCCGCTTTCTTGTCACGCGCACAGCCAAGCTGTCGAACCTGACGCTCTGAATCAGGACCAAGCACTGGCACAGGGAGTATTTGGAAGGTGTATTCTTTGGTTAGCGGTAAAGCTTGTTTCAAAAGCTCATGGCAGTGCGGGCATCGTGGGTCAACAAAGACCACCACTTTCTTTTTGCCTTCGCCTAGCGTCAGTGGGTTCAAATCATCCATTTTTAAGCCAAGGCGACTTAAGTCCAGCGTGTTACCCGCTTCACGAATGTCTTCAAGGCTGGTAAGCGGCTTTTTCGACCAGGCATCATAGAGCGTGCCATCAATGACGAACCGGCCACTGTCTGACATGAAAACAATACGGCCATTGCTTTCGACCGCTTTCATACCCGTGACAGGTAAAGAAACCATGCCGTCAATTTTGCCAACAGGCGACACTTCAGACACAGGTTCAGCTTGAACCAATGGAGACAGCGCAAGCGCCAGAATAATTGGAGATAGTTTTCGCATGAGGAGTCCTCGTTAATGTAAATCGAGGCTCCAGTCTATGCAGTTGTCCTATGTGGACTCGGTTAGATAGATTGAAGAAATCAGCATCTAGCTGAGGGTAACTTCACTTGAAAATGAGTGATACCAGGTGGAATTAAGATTATAATTCAACCATTATTTGTAAGGGGTCATGTACCGATTAAACACCGCTGAATTTACGGTACTTACAGCATAGGTTATTGCCGATAAAACTGGCTCACTTCATGCTAGTGAGAACCAAATACAAGAGAAACAGGACAAAAAATTGGCTTCGGATAATTTGCTTAACATCGACGATGTTCCTTTACCTTGTGGTCTCATCCGCAACGGTATTGTTTTTAAGAATAGTTTATTGGATAGCTTCTCTAGTGAAGCCCAAAACTACTTCGAAAAAATGGCAAGTAACTTTCTTAAAAACAGTAAAACGCTCAACAAAACTATCGATTTCAATAAACATAACCTGCAAGGTAAAGTGTATATTAATCAACCGAAAGATTCCGATAAGCGTGACACGGCTGTATTCTGTGTTCATCTTTTTGATACTTTACAAGATACTCCCATAGACAACATTGTCTTCGATCACAGTGGTGAAGCCATGGTGCTAACGGATGAAGATGACGATATTGTCAAAGTCAACGAGGCGTTCAAAACTGTTTTTGGTTATGATGAGCCTGATACTTTAATGAAGAATCCATCATTTCTTCGAGATGGTTTAAATCAGGTAGCGCTAATCAAAAAAGCTTTTTCTGAAATCGAAAAAAGTGGCCACTGGAGTGGCGAAATTGCTGTTCGAAAAGCATCAGGGGAGATTATTCATACTTGGCAATCAACGTCTTCAATTGTAAGAAATGGCAAAACGCAGGGCTATATTACCATATTTTCTGACATTACCACTCATGTCAATGAAATTGAAAAGGTGCGCTTCCTCGCTTATCACGACTATTTAACGGCATTACCAAATAGAATGCTTTTGGAAGATAGGTTTGAGCAATTAAAACGACACCTAAATCGCAACAAATCAAATCAAGAAAGTACTTTTAATATCGTTTTTATCGATTTAAATAACTTTAAGATTGTAAACGACACTCATGGTCATGCTTTTGGTGATAAATCTCTGATATCGTTCGCTAAAGCACTGCATGAATCAATAAGAGAAGAAGATACCGCCTCCAGAATTAGTGGGGATGAATTTGTTCTACTACTGGAGCAACAAGATAAACCACTTGATGTTGGTTTGTTTTTTGAACGGCTAGACAAAAGCGTGGCACGTCAACTTAAGGAAAACAATTGCCCAACAAAACTGGAATACAGTTATGGATTGGCAACATATCCAAATGATGGTGAGTCACTAAAATCTCTCTTACACGTTGCAGATAATCGTATGTATGAAATGAAAAAGCAGCCGAAACAATAAGCTCGGCTGCTAGTAATACTAGAAGAAATTTGCTTAGCGCAAAACAATCATAGGCAACGCGGTTTGCTCAATCATTTTCAGCGTATTACTACCCAAAAATACACTTGCTAATTTAGAGTGAGAAAAAGCGCCCATCACCAGCATATCAACACCACTCGTTTCCTTGTACTTCATTAAAGCATCAAAGATTTTTCCCTCTAAAAAACAGGCTTTGACTTCAAAACCTTTATTCTCCAACAACTCTTTAGTTTGCTTGAATTTTTCCTCGATATTCGGTGCACTATTTTTTACAGTAACTAGATGGCAGGTCAAACCATGCAGCAGCCCACCATCAATAATACGCTGCACGGCTTTATCCGCTGTTTCTCTACCATCATAGGCAAGCATGAAGCTTTCAGGGGTTTTAAAAGACTGATTCGCAATCAGTATGGGCGTGTGAACCCGACGAATAATCTGCTCAATGTGAGATCCAAGCGTCATGAAATCTCCAGCATGTTGTTGACCAGACTTACCAATTACAATAAGTCGGGCATCATTTTCAAGATCGCAAATGGCTTCAACAATACCACTGTGGCGTTGCGTTTTTTCAATATCATGACACCCGTTATCAACTAAAAATGCCTTGGAGTGCGCCAAGATTTCCTTGCCAAGGGATAAAGCAACTTTACTGCGTTGCTCGTCTAAGGTGGCCATTTCATTGAGAAGTGAAGAGCGAGCCCCAAGGCCAATAGCTCCGCTTAAATCCTCCGTAATTGGTGAGTGATTTTTTTCAATCGCATGCAATAGCAAAATAGGTTTACTCAACTGTTTTGCAGACCAACAAGCTGCTGCGCACACCTGATCAGAAACCGCTGAGCCATCAATACAAGTAATTATCTTATTCATATGTTTTCTCCTTAGTGGCCAGCCATTAATTTTTCAACTTCTTTTGGATCGTTATGGACGCCAAATTTATCAACAATAGTTTCAGTTGCTTCACTCATTCCAACAATTTCAACTGTCGCACCTTCCCGTCTAAACTTAATAACGACTTTGTCTAATGAAGACACGGCGGTAATATCCCAAAAATGCGCATGAGTTAAGTCAATGGTTACCTTATCAACCGCTTCTTTAAAATCAAAGGAATCGATAAACTGTTCAGATGAGGCAAAGAAAACCTGACCAACTACACGATAAGTCCGTGAAGCATCATCAGTTTGCGTTGCTTTAACCACCATAAAGCGACCAATTTTGTTTGCAAAGAATAACGTTGCCAATAACACACCAACGAAGACACCAATCGCCAGGTTATGTGTTGCCACCACAACAATAACGGTCGTGATCATGACGATATTGGTTGATATTGGGTGCTTTTTTAAGTCTTTAATTGATGACCATGAGAAGGTTCCGATTGAAACCATAATCATAACCGCCACCAGTGCCGCCATAGGGATCTGTTTTAGCCATTCATCCAAGAATACAACCATGACAAGTAAAAACAGGCCTGCACTAAAGGTAGAAAGTCGCCCACGACCGCCAGATTTTACGTTGATAATAGACTGCCCTATCATGGCACAACCAGCCATACCACCGAGTAATCCAGAACCAATGTTGGCAATACCTTGACCTTTACATTCGCGGTTTCGGTCACTTTTAGTATCCGTCAAATCATCAACAATCGCAGCCGTCATCATTGACTCTAATAAACCAACAACAGCAAGGCCTAAAGAGTAAGGAAGGATAATCATTAATGTGTCTAAGTTAAGTGGCACATCGGGCCATAGGAAAATAGGAAGTGTGTCCGGTAATTCCCCCATATCACCTACGGTTCGGATATCTAGGCCTATGATCATGGCAAATGCGGTGAGAGCAACAATACATACTAAGGGCGAAGGGAGAGCTTTGCCAATAACCGGGATATATGGAAATAAGTAGATGATAGCTAAGCCTGCCACTGTCATCGCGTACACATGCCAAGTCACATTGGTAAGCTCAGGCAATTGAGCCATAAAAATTAAAATGGCAAGCGCATTTACAAATCCTGTTACGACAGAGCGAGACACAAAACGCATTAGGCTTCCTAACTTAAGGTAGCCTGCAACTATTTGTATCAAACCGGTAAGCAGTGTTGCAGCAAGCAAATACTCAAGGCCATGCTCTTTCACTAACGTAACCATGAGTAATGCCATTGCGCCTGTGGCAGCGGAGATCATACCAGGGCGACCACCCACAAACGCTATAACAACGGCAATACAGAATGAGGCGTAAAGACCTACTTTAGGGTCTACTCCTGCAATAATCGAAAATGCAATCGCCTCAGGTATGAGTGCCAGCGCAACGACAATACCAGCTAAGAGATCTCCTCTGATGTTGGAGAACCATTCAAGTTTCATTTTTTCAAGCATAGATAACCTTATTGATAAATTTAGCGACAACAAAGGCATACAGAATCAGGCCGGACTAGCGACTGAATTCATTATGTTGATTGTCAGATTTTTAGTTTGATTTTCGGCACGAAGCCTACCGATAAACGGCATAAGGAGTGTCACGTTGAGAGATGTGACTTTAAGAAGGAGTGAGCGCCTAAGGTGGCGTAATACGCAAAGTTTTTACCTTTATAACAGATAGAACTAAAAAACAACATTTTGGCATAGTTTACTTATAATCTCAAGTAAGAACTCTGTAGTCAGTAAACGTATAAGTGGGGGGCCGGACTATAAAAATGAAACGGCACTTTCATCAATTACCTTATGAGTGTTAACAATTACAGGTAAGATTACAAAGACAACACTTTCAACGCCTGTAAGCGCAGACAGCGTCACAGCTAGCTAGCCGGTTTAGCTTAACCCTGTTTTTCATACTCTGGGTGTTAAAATTTGCCTCTCGGTAAACTAACCAAGTCCTTTTAATCCTCCACCTAAAAACAAGTCAACAGATTTGACACTTTTTGACGTCATTTTTGTCAACTTAAAGAGAATTAGCATAAATACCCATCTAGTTAACGACGATGCATTGCATTACAGTTGTCTAAATGCACACTGTGCGCTCAGCTAAGCAAGTTACATGCCAATCTACAGGCAGAGTCAAACGTACCACAACCACCTTTCCCTATCCCTGCCCAAAAAACAACGTATATCTATTGACTACACGCAAAGACCATTTAAACTGTATATTAAGTAGATATACAGAGAATGGTGTCATGGCTACCAAAACAGCGCCAATCAACATGCGAGTACTGCCATCGGTGAGAGACATTATCGATGCCGCAGCAAGTTTAAAGAAAGTCGATAGAACCGTATTCATTCAGCAAGCAGCACTCAATGAAGCACATAGCGTACTGGCCGAGCAGCGGGATTTTGCTCTTGAAGCAAAGGCTTTTGAAGCGTTTGATAACGAACTTCGTGCAGAGCCACAGACTCTTGAAGGCATGAAAGATCTGTTTAAAAGGAAAGCGCCTTGGGAATAAGTGCACCCACTATACTCACTGGTGAGCACCAGATTAACGCCTTTCAATGTGGCATCGAAGAACTCGATACCTGGTTAAGAAAACAGGCGTTAAAAAGTCAAAAACGGGGAACCGTGAGAGTATATGTGGTCAATGACACGGATACTCATCAAGTGTTTGGGTACTACGCCATTGCCATGGGATCAGTTTCCAGAGAGCAAGCATTCAGTTCACTAAGACGAAATAGTCCTGATCCCATTCCCATGGTGATTCTAGCCAGGCTTGGGGTGGATAATGCCTATCAAGGTCAAGGCGTTGCGGCAGGTCTTTTAAAAGATTGTATCATTCGCTCAGTACAAGCAATGAACGCTGTCGGTGGAGCAGGAATCTTAGTCCATGCTATTGATGGTAGTGCGCAAACGTTCTACAAGAAATTTGGCTTCAAAGAATCGACGTTTGATCCTTTAGTACTCATGGCAAGGATCTGCGATATCGAAAAATCATTGTCAATAGACTGAGATGACGGCTCCCCTTGCACAAGAGAAGCCGTCTATATTATCAGATGCCCAGTAAAACGGCGCTGATTGCTGGAACTGTTGTGCCAATGACTTCTTGAGTGCTGGCAACAACAGGTAAGGTTGCAGACATAACACTTTCAACGACGGTTGGCGTATTGTAGAGACCCATACCGCCACCAATGCCCAAGGCAAAAGCCATCAAGCTTTGGCGAGCGATACCGCCCACAATACCCACCAGAACCATGGCTCCCGCTACGATCCGTCCCAAAGTACCTTGGGTCCAATCTTTTAGGGTATCCCACACATCGGTGAAAGCATCACCACCGGTGCCCGCAAATGAGGGCTCCGAAATCATTAACGCCATTAAACCAAGCGCACCAATGGTCATTAGGCGCTGAGTTTGAATGGTGCGAACTGCATTTGTCATTCGTTAGTTTCTCCGTAGATACTCAAGTTATCGCGCTTACCATCAGCTCCCACTGAGGCAGAATCGCTTTGAGTCTGAAGTGGACGTAGCACTGGCGAAACCGTTCGAGGTGCTGACACCCCAATATCCCACCGGCGCGGTTCAATTTCGGTAAACACGTAGCTGGATAAATTCAGATCTCCACGGTCATCCTCCCAAGGCGCAATCCAAATTCGCATTACCCTTGAAGGAATGCGAATAGGTGCAGATTGCTGCGTCTCAGGTAATGCTGGATGGCTCAGCAGTCCTGTCTCTAAATCAGATTGTGAATACCCAGAGGGAGAACCAATTCGAGTCGCCACAGCATCAATCGTCTTGGGTGCAGCGCCATTACTGGTCAGCTCATAGACTTCACGAGCGGATAAACAGCGCACACCGTCAGGCATACCTGGGCATCCATATTCACTACTCCCCAGACCCAATGAACTACAGCCAGACAATAAGGTTGAGCCAACTGCCAATAAAAGTAATCCAGCTTTAGACCACTGTTTTGACTGGTGCTTTGGGTTGTTCTGCATTGATGTCGTCATGGTTAACTCTCCTCTGGATACACATCTTATTGTCTGAAACGGACTTCGATCGGTTAGCAACATGCAGGATTTTTTCATCTTCTTGCACCTCCCCCTTGTGAAGTGGCCAATGACAATGAGGCCCCACGAGTGACTATGACTTCAATTTTCCTTGCAGCGTCTACCTCTATAACTGGAAACATATTTTCAGCCATGTCCAAATAGAACTTGGCCACGCGATCCAATGCTTTACCGGTGCCTTTAATCGCAGCGCCTTGTAATGCTTCTTGGCTCATGACTTGCTGGTACAGCTGAGTATCACCGGCATTACCCGTCTGAATCGTTGGTACAGGATTCACATCAAATGCGCCAGCCAAGCCCTGAAGGAATCCGGCCATCATCGATTTGGCCACCAGCTGGCCTTGTTTCGACACTAATCGGCCACGAATACCGGCTTTGCCGTCTTCACCCACGGCATAAGAATCCAGTCGCGTTTCAATGACGCCACCATCTTCTCTCACACATGAAATGGTCTCGCCTCGCAAATAGGCACGCTCAGAGCTCAAATCACCGTAACCTGCGGCGATCAAGAAACACTCTTTGATATCCGCTCTAAATCGGTTGGGTAAAATGGCTTCCTTTTGAATCCTCAGCAATGCAGGAAAAGGCTCGCGTCTTGCGGACTCGTGAGTAGGGGCATCCAAACCCGTGATCAAAGTACCCGAGATAATGCTACCCGCCGGTAAATACAAAGGCGGCGCTTCTTGCACTACAACTTCTGGCTCGACAACCACTTCAGGCTCAATCATACGAATCGTGATTGGCGGCAATGGAACATCTCGTGCTCGTGAACCTTGGCCACTGGCTGACTGCTGATAGAGCGGATCTGGCAGCGGCGCATTGGCAAAATAGTCGTCTGGGTTAGACGGCAGTGGCTTTTCTTCTTTGGGCAATTCCATGGCAGATAAAGGCACTTCAAAACGGCTATTTGTGCCTTCAACTGCTGCATCACCTCCAGCGCGAACATCATCAAGCTCCGCTCGAAGGCGAGCCAACTCCGCATTAACCTCACTTGGTATTGAAGGCGAACCAGGGCTTAGCCGTCCTGAATCGACGTCACGACGCAAGCGTTCAACTTCACGGCGTAACTGCTCGTTGCGCTCACTGAGTAGTTTTACGTTTGCAGCCAAACTATCGACCCCAACATCACGAGTATTGGTATCCGTAAGAATGTGCCGGATCGTTTCCTGTCGGTTCCGACTGCTCGCGCCATCATCAGGATTAGGTGAAAACACCATCACCATAAGAATGAGACCACCAGCAATACCAGCAACCGATAGGCCACGCTTCATGTTCGGGCTCATTTGTTCCCATTGTGCTTTCATCGTTATTCACCTCCCACAAGAAGCGAAGGTCGCTGACTTTCCACCGCTTCTTCACGATGATTGCGAACAACCACATACAACTCAGTCTTTTCACCCGGCAACAAGATATTGCGAGGCCAGTAGGCGTTTGCCACTATATCTGGTGCATTACAGGCTATTTCACTGGCTTCTATCGGCTCATCGGCAAAGCTTTCAACCAGTCCTACGTAGACGGTGAAGTAATGTCCCGTCACAATTTGCCCCTGCTTAAAACCAAACTTTAAACCTGGCTGAAAACATTTCGGGCTTGTGTCAGTTTGGCCAGCTAAACGGATGTCATAGCCTTGTGGCAACTCATTTAATGCAAGGCGTCTGAGTAAATCACGTAAGCTATCGACGTATGGCTGAGCCGTTTCCCAAGTGGCGGCTTTGCGGTTCACGACGCCCTTAATAGGCCACTGCTGACCATCAATAGCTAAGGTAATTTCACGCGGTGGAATACGACGAGGCACTAAGGTGACAGATAATGCGGGCGCTTCCTGACCAGGCGGAGTGATGTAAAGTGAAACCGGTGATTCTTTGTCCGTGGCCACATATACAACATTCCCCTTGATTTGCGTCTGAGCATCACTGGTTGTTCTCACCTGAGGCGATTCAAACGGCGTCACAATCCGATTCAGATGACCAAGTGCTACAGGGATCAGTTCATTAACCCCCGGTGTCATCAGTAGCGTTGTTGGCGTATCCGCTGCAACCGAATTGCTTTGAACCGGTGGATTAGCAGTAGCAGACTGCTTCATCACACTGGCTGGCACAATTGGCAATTCCACGTCTGCATACGACGCTTGAGATAACAGGACGCCACTCAAGCTCATTGCGATTAAGCTTGGTGTCATCCATCGACTAATTTTGGTTCGCATCATTCACCCTCCGGTTTTGCTCTTGGGTCAACTTTTCACGAACTCGCTTCGTTCTAGCTTGCCCCTCGTAAGTATCCAGCCAACTGAGCTTTGGACGGTATTGCTCAATATCGATGTCAAACTCATAAGTGCGAGTTTGGCGCTGTTCATCGCCAGATGGTCCAGAGACCAAGGAATAACCGGTCACAAAGACATGGCCGGTTTCATACTCATACTCCACTTGTCTGGGGTGGAATTTGAGCGTGACTCGGTCTTCACGGATCTGTCTTGCCTGAATCTCCAGTGCATCGACCACTTGCTGGTACACCGCAGGTGAAAGGAGCGGCTCGATAGCAACCCGGATAAAGGACACATTGCCCGGCGTCACGTTGCCCATAAGCTCAGCCAGGTAGAGCCCCCAGGATTCCAAGTAAGGCTGAGTAGCCTGGTTTCGTGACACTTCAGCCGTTTCAGACAAGGTTGGCGGTTGAATGGCTACCACGGTATTGCGAGAAAATGCCGCTACCGCAAGCAGCAAGTTAGATAGCATCAGCACTGCAATCAGGAACCGTTGCCATCGGTTCTCTAATTGCGTGCCTTGCCATGATTTTAAAAACACGTCGAACTTCACGGCAGATAGCTCCTGATAAATGGGTTAGGGATCGTCTTGGCTTTGGTTGGCAACAGTCCAGCCCAGTAGATGGCGTGAAGAATAAAACCATCTGGGCGGCCATCACGAAAACGCCGATAGAGCTTGGTTGTTACCAACCCCAACAGGCATAAAACCAAGGCATTACCGGTAAAAATGCCGATCACTAGCCCCAACAGAATGGGAGCCATCTCATCGGCACTCCAAAGCAGGAAGTGCGGCGGGTCATCAATATAGGATGGAATACTCACAGGTTCCATAGTCACTCCTCGTTGTTTGAATTGAGAAGTGAAGGATGCCTCGGGATTGGCAACTTCAGTGGTCAGCTAGATGCCGAATTCTTGAAGGTTTTGAAGTGGCTTTGCAATTCTGCTCTTACAATCAGATTGATATCGCAACCTTAAGGGTTACAATTAGTTCACAGCAATTGGCACGTTACATTCAGATTCAATGAACGAGATGCTGAAATTGTTAACTACGAGGATTATCACTAATGACTATGCATAATCCAGCTCACCCTGGTGAGATATTAAAAGAGTTGATCATCAAGCCGTTTGAGTTGACGATTACCGATGTTGCAGAACACTTAAATGTAAGCCGTAAAACCCTATCCAATGTATTGAACGGACGAGGTGCAATAACTCCTGAAATGGCCGTGCGCTTGGAGTTGGCTTTTGCTAAGCCTTCTGCTGACCACTGGTTGCGCCTGCAAAATGCTTATGATTTATCAGCTCTCAGAAATCAAAAGACTACGCTGAAAGTCCAATCTCATGAACTAGCTTAGGGGTAAAATTGATGTCTCTAAAAACATTGAAAGAAAAAGCACTTAAAAATCCAAGTGTTGTACGGGAATATCATAAACTAAGTCGCGAATTTGCTCTCATCGAACGGAAACTTACACGCAAAATCGCTCGAACACGCAAACCTTAAGCTAGCTGAAAACTGTCGCTAGTTATATTGGCGTATTCTCTCAATGTTCGTATTTTTAACTCACGTGCGCCAGTTTATACCGAGTGCTACGCCCACCGGCTTCACTTTTTACTAAGCAACCAATCTCGACCAACGCCGCTAAATGACGAGAAGCGGTTGGCTTACTCACTTTCGCCACTTTATGATATTGCGACGTATTAATGCCTTGGTCAAAATCCCCATCAAGCATTCGATTGAGCACTTTTACTTGCTCCGAGGACAGTCGCGTTTGATCGACATTTCGCCAGAAGTTTGTTTTAAAAACCGTTTGGTCGATTTCTTCGAGCACATTGGTGAATGTTTCACCTAAGGTGTTTAAAAACCACATAAGCCAAGCAGTAATATCAAGTTCACCTTTCTGGGATTGCTCTAATATTTCGTAGTAGCTTTTGCGGTTGGCTAGAATCGCCACTGACATTGCATAGAAACGGACAGATTGGCGCTCAGCCTGGGCAAGCGCCAAATCAGTGAGTAAGCGGGTGATCCTGCCATTGCCGTCATCTAAAGGATGGAGCGTCACAAACCAAAGATGTGTTATCGCCGCTCTAAGCAATGGATCTAAAGCTGGGTCCTCACGAGAGTCATTAAACCAGCGAATAAACACGTCTAGTTCGGACTCAAGCACATCTCGGCTCGGCGCTTCAAAATGCACCGTGGGTTTATCAATCCTACCCGACACTACCTGCATAGGCTCTTCACCGCGTAACTGTCCTCCTATAACGGGATTGAACAAGGTGTAGCCCTCAGGAAACAGTCGTTTATGCCATTGTAATATTCTCTCAAGTGAGAGCGGCGAGTCTAAATTATCTACCGCATCTAGCATTATTTCTGCAAGGCCATCAGTGCGTTCAGTGGTTGGAAATGGTTTTTCTTCAGAAAGACCAAGTTTATTAGCCAACGACGAGCGAACAGAAAAAGCGTTGAGCTTCTCACCTTCAATGGCACTCGAATGAATAATGTTCGCCAATAGCGTGTCTAACATACTTTGTTTTTGGTCTTTAGGTTGGCTCGACATCTTGCCCAACAACATTCCTTGGTGAAAGCGAATGTCTCGTAACTTGGGGTCAATAACCTTTTCATCCCAGATAAAGTTTGGCCAGTCAGCTTGTTGCCAGATCCACATCTTGTCGCCTTTTGATTTAAATAATAGCATATTCAAATCATAGCATGATTTGAATGAAGCTCACAATCACATCTAATGATGATGTGAAAAACGCGAATATTCATATCATCTTTCGATGTTATCATCCTGTCTTAGTAGACATTAACCTAGGCCTCATATCTTCTTCTGCAAGTGGCTTAACGCCAACCCCGCCATCAACGCCAAGCCGATGATCACCGAAGGTAGTACCAGCGGTGGAATAGCCAGCGGGGCGAACAATCCCATAAACAGCAAGATGACGCCTGAGCCCAAGATGATCATGCTGTAGCGGTGAATGATAGGGCTCGAAAAATCAAAGGTTGTTTTCTTAATCTTCCATGTCATCAAGCCGTCCCACAGTGCTGGTAACATTAGAATAAGCGCAAAGGGCAACCAGACCATCAGCAAAGCAAATCGAGTGAACACTTGGTACAACACATCAAAAAATGCCTGAATACGGTCTTCTACCCAGACAAACCAAAAGCCTCCCATGTTCTCCATCCCTTTAGAGCGCAGTCGCTGCTCTTCAGTGGGGATTAGAAAATCACGCACAGATTGCTCCATCTGCGTATCCACAACCCATGACTGATACCAGCGATGGCTAGTTTGACCAATCCAATAGCTTGTTTGAGCGCCCAATTGATTTTGGATCATCTGCTTCTCTTTACTAATGACCCGGCCAGTCCAATCACCGGGCACTAACACGCCAATGGCAATAATCTCCAACATCAGTGCCAGACACAGCAGCCAAACCGACTTATGCTTGCTCATGCCAAACATCCTCTTCTACTCGCGCCAGCATGGCTGCAACGGTTGGCGTCATAATCCGGGCTTTAATCACTTGCTGAAGCCGCTTTGTCGTCGTATGACCAGTGACATAACGCACGTCGATGCGTCCTTCAGCCAGATACGCCATCCGATTTGGACGATTACGCATCCAGGTGTGGAAATACACACCATCCACGGCGGCCCACTCGAAATGGTCAGGATCACGCAGGCGAATCCCCGTTAAAGCACTGGCGGCAGTCCAGGTCAATGCCTCAATGAAATGCCACAGGCGCACACTGTCATCATCACAACTGACTTCTTCATAACTGCCCAAGCCATTACACAGACACAAATCAAAGATGTAATGGCCATCTAACGTGAGCGCATCCGTTAAATAGTCCGCCAAACAGTGCACTGAAGCCAAAGCATGAGGCCAGTCGGTTTCAAGCAATCTTAAAGCTTCCTTGAACTGGGGGTTATGTTGCTGCCACTGAGCGAGCATTTCTTTACTGGTAAGTGTTGTCATTTTCAGACAGACAGAATGATGCATACAGACTCCTTATGCTGCCTGTGTAGAGCTGGTTAAAATAGGAATACGGCCTTTGATCACGCGGCCACCTGAAAGCTTGGCGATGTACTCCAGGTTAGGGAGCTGGCCTAATAGCTGCGGTGGAAACATATCGCCTTCTTCCTCCATCAAGCGTTCGCCATGATTGCCGGTAAACAAGGCGGGGCTGTCCGAGTTGGACGACATACCTTGAGTTTGCATGATGTACTGCAACCGAGTCTTAGGCAGATTGTCGGTAATGTACTGCTGCGTTTCGGCATCCATCACTCGAAGAGCTATCAGGTTGTTGATGTTGCCTAACACCTGACGGGCCTTAGCTTCACTGCCTGTACGAGCTGCAAAGTCAGCAAAGGTCTGAGTAGCAATCACACAACGCATTTTTGCGCCACGGCCTTTGTTGAGCAGTTGAATGAAGGGATCGTTGACGACCTCAGCCGCCTCATCGATGAAGATATTTACGGGGCGATTTTCAACACCATAGTTATAGCGGTCACCGGCCACAGCAGTGAGATCGGATAAGAGCAATGAACCAATTGCGCTGCCAACCATGGCGTCAGTTAATGAATCCAAGCCGATATATGCCACTTGGGCATTGTTGATAATACGGCCAGAATCCGTAATTAACCGGCTGTCATCCACATCGTTTGCAATAGGTGATAGCAGCGGACCTAGTTCACTTGAGGTGAGCATATTGAGCACCGGCATCAGTGAGGCCACCATCTTGGAATAGTGGGTTCTGTCATGTTCAAACATGCTCAGTAACCCCTCCAAATCGGTATTGGCGGCAACGGGCTGAATGCGTTCGTAGTAGAAAAGCAGCATCGCCATGGCTTGTTTTGCCAATGTATTGGCCTTTTCGGTAAAGCGTTTAATCTCCACACTAAAGTTCGGATACACCTGCTCCCCCCAGGCTGTGACGGCTTTTACTACCAAGCCTTCTGGGCCACCGTCCAAGAATCGCCTCAGTGTCTTCAGATCAGGACGTTGTGACGAAAGCAACAGACCTTGCACGATGTTGTTCAGTGCCATTTGTCCAAAGACTTTAAATGGATCAGCACCGGTTTCAGATGGGATTAAGGCCGCAATTCGGCTGGCAATTTCAGTGCCCCGGTTAAAGTTTCTCAGGGGATTAAGACGTACAGAATGCTCTGGAAAACCAGGATGAAAATACACAAAGCGCTCTGGACTACCGGCGGCAATACAGGTTCGCTGCGCATTATCCTTAAGTTCCTTGTCTCCCTTAGGGTCAATAATAATAACGGCTTCATTGCGCAAAATGGCCTGAGTGATCATCGCATCAAAGCATCGGGTTTTTCCGGCACCGGTCGTACCGACAATTAAGGTGTGCCCCTCAGTATGGCCAACTGGCTGGTACACATCTTCTTCTTTGGGCTCGACACCATGAATCCAGGTCGAACCCATTTGGCTATTTTTTCGATAAGAGTCGTGACCTTGGTTAAGCAAGGTTTGCTTATCCCGCTTTAGGATTTCATAAGCGCGTTGGGCATGGCGTTGGTCCCACTCAAAGCCATAACCTAACCACAATTCATCAGGATGTTTTGCCATCACTTTTTGCAAATGCGAAAGCGCCATAAAAGCCAATGGTTTGCCTTTTAGCCCCTTCTGTAATTTATAAAGACGGCAAGCCTCGGGCAGGCGGTACAACGCCATGCCCGAGGAAATCCCTGTCATCCACCAAAATGGCTCAGGTGGTAGCTCAGTCAGCATTTCTGCGGCTATTGCCCCAGTGGCCCCAACCAGCCAACCTGCTGCTGCCATGGCTTCATAGTTCGTGCGCCAGGGCATCTCGTATGCGTTTTCTTTCATTCATGCTCCGCAAAATAACCGTTTGCAATCGCTTAATTTCAAATGGATTAAGGTTTAGCGTGAGCGGTAAACAGAACCGTTTCCCCCTCATCAAACTGGCATTCGTCACTGGCCGAGATCCCCCGAAGCAGTTGTCCGGCTGGAATGCCATGCTCATTGGCGACTTGGCGTAAGGTTTGAATCGTGACGCGAATACCATCGGCACTATGATCCACGTCTGGGTAATCGCCATCGGTCAGTAAGATGGGCAAATCTTTCACAAAATTAACCATCTGTTGCCGCTGCGCGTGTTTGGGGTCTGTACTTGAATGCGCATTGGGCGCAATCGGCTTTTGCTTACGCTCCGCTGTTGTGGCGGGCTTCTTTGCTTGGGCATTGGTTGTCTCAGTTCGACGCGGACGCTGTGAAGCCTCTTCGTTCTGAATTGCTGTCACTGATTCTTCGTCATGTTTGGTGAGGTCTATCAGTGCAGTTAGCCCTTTCGAAACTGACACTTTTAGTAGTAACCCTTGCTCCTGAACGCCACCTTTCGTAGTCACAGTTCTGGCTTTACGCGTCGGGTTTGCCGGATCTATTTCAAGCCAATCCAATCGACTGAGTTCAGCAAGCAGTTTTCGGGGTGCACACCAAGGCCTTACGGCATCGGGATAGCGGATCAGTATCTGTTCACCAACCACAACCAGCGTGCTACTGGCCTCTGGAAGCCACGCCAAAGATTCAGGGAGACTCAATGCTTCTGCATCGTGCTGGTTTACGTTATTTGAGATAGCGCCATCATATGAATTGTTAGGCTTTTCGCATTCATGACCTGGAACATTTTCAGTTGCCTGAAGGTGATTAACATCACTGGCAAGACGAAGTTCATCATCTTGTTCGGACGGTTTTGTCGATGGTGACTCATCCGATTTTCTATGTTCGATTGATGATGACTCTTCAGGCAAGCCTGGCTGCTCACTGGAGCGACTCTGAGGCTCTGCTTGTGTTTGCTTTCTTGCTTCCCATTCAGATTTGCTAAACAGTGCCACGCTACTTGGCACATTCGAGCTGAACAATAAATCGGCCTCAGATATATGCAGCATGGGTAACCAGATTGGCTTGTCGTCTTTGATCAGAACTTCAGGGGCAAGGCTTTCATATCGCTCATTTGAGGCGGATTTAGTGGCCAATGCTCGCTCAATGAGGATGTCCGCAAGGGTATCGGGATCTCTTGGTATGCCTGGTATCTTGTCTTTTGCCAATAGCTCAATGATGTCCTTAGCCGCGCTTTTCCAGACCAGGTAAAGATGGGTTGATTGATTTGATTTTCGTACCCAGACTCTGGCGTCTCGCTGATTGACTAACCATTGGGAACTGGCAAGTAATCGCCTCATGGCATCAAGTAGATAGCGTTCGACTGGGACTCCAAGGGCATTGTCGTCAACGGAAATTCGTTGAGCTTTCAGGTCTCGCTGGACACTGGCTTGGTCAGCTTCAATGACCAATTTAGAAAGGACATGCTCGGGATCGGTATTGCCAATTGCTTCAAGCATGGCTTGCAAAATCTCAGGGCCCGGCTGGGTTAACCAGGCGAGCAACTCAGGTGTCATCACCCGGTTTAACACGAGAATTGAAAATTGCTCGTGCCGCTTGCACCGTCCGTCGCGCCAGCGAATGAAATAGCGTTCAATGCTGTTATTAGTGGTCCACTGAGATAAGGTTTCTAAAAAAGGGTTCCACTGATAGCGTCCATCTTCGTCCGTGATGGACAAGTCTGAAACGGGTTTACCAATATCGTGGAACAAACCGCCAAGAGCAGCCGCAACACGCCACCTTGGCTCTAGCTCTTTTTTCTCAACCGGTGTGCCACTGGCAACAAAGATGATCCCTTCAGCTGCTTGTGCCGCCCAGAAAGCAACTTCCAACGAATGACGTAATAGACCACCTGCACCACTGTGATGATGATGCTCAGAAGCTGGCAACAAATGAACATAAGCAGCCAGATGATCAATGCAGGGCTGAATCAGCCTTTGAAAATCACGCTGATTAAAACCAAGTACCTGGCGCAGTTTGGCAATTAGCTCGTCTTGTGTGGACTGTAAATCCTCGGGTGACGCTGCTGGCAACCCCTTTAGAAATGGCGGATAGCGCGGAATTTCTGTATCCAGTTGCGATGAAAGCTTTGGTAGTGCTTTGGTTTGAAAAAATAGGTTTTTGAACATAGTGAACCTCCGACACGATAGTGTGAAGGTTCAATCTGGCGTTGCCGGTTGATTAGACTAAAAAATCCGACATGTATTAACACATACGCCATAAAATGCTGAGGGAGCTGATTAAGCTAAGGCGTATTTCTACTTGGTCTTTTAGTTTTTTTCCCAACTCTCCTTTTGGGTTTTTCAATCGGTGTAAAAGCTTCTTGTAGGTGATCGCGAAACCATCGGCGGCGCTCAACTTGACGAAACTCGTTCAAGACAAACCGATAGTCACACGAGCCAAGACGATCACCACAACCACATGGACAAGGTAATTTATTTGCCTCACGCTTGCGCAAACCTAACGCTTTCAGTGCCCGTAGTACCGATGCTTTACCATTAACATTGAACAACTGAGAATAATCATCAATCAGGCCTTTCTCACCATGGTCCAGTTCGCCATAGGGAAAGTTGCCAAATTCAACCCTATGGGACACCGAATAAAGAAACCTGACAACAATCTTTTCGAAAAAGGTTGTCAATGACGAGTCGGCTTTCAAAATTGACTTAATTTTCAGGTCTGAGCCAAGACAAAATGATCCATCAGAGTAAGTATGGAAGTCCTGATTACGAGGAAAGTAACCAGCGGTATCAAACACCACTGGTAAAGCCCTAGGATAATCACTTGGGCATACAATCTTTAGAGAAAATGTTCGCTCTATAAACCGACTTCCAGCTAGCTGTGCTTTTAACTGATACTCTCCCTGCAACTCAACCTTATCTGCATGGACATCTACTAATCTAATGTTCGGATAGGCCGAGAGAAAAGTCTCTAGGCCTACAGCCTTCCAGTGCTTCATCTATTGCTTAAACCATGGCTTTGGATCAGACGATTGAATTGCGAAAGTTGGTTTTGCTGTCACCGCAGGAATTCCCAATAGACGTGCTACCGAATTTGAATCAAGCTTCAAATCCAAACCATTTTGCGCCGCATTTACTATTCGTTGCGTATCATCACTTGAGCAAAGAGCACTAAAATCAGCTCTAGCTTGATACAGCCATTTATAAAAGTTTTCTTGTAATCGGTATTGAGCAGATTTTTCGTCATACCACTTGTCTGCAAAATCTTCGGCTGGGTTGACTGGGTTCGGAATCATTGGCGCTTGTGCAGAAATATGGTCATCCATCTCGGAGAGTACCGTATTCAACGCTGAAGCCAAATCACTTTCACCTTTATACGATTTAGCCGCCAATGTAGTGATGATTACCGATATTGGCTTACTATCCTCATTGTTTTTAAACATAGTGTCACGATGACGCTTCAATAATTGGATAACCTGCTGTAAGGGTGTCTTCCATTGATAATATGGCAGACTATCTATACTGGCTTTAAATCGCATTTCACGTTCGTTTATTACTAACCGTGCCGTCTTCATGCGCGTTTCAAACCATCGAGCATATCCTTCAGGATTGCTGATACGCCAGTTTTCATTCACAACTGCATAAGTGGAATCTGTGTTGTCGGTAATCGAAACTGCAAGCTGAGACACGTTTTGAGCCAAGTTTTCATCAAACTTAGAGTTTTCGACCATCCGCTTTTTCAAAATGCCTCTTCCTGTATCACTCTCTGGCACACACGGAACTATGTCCATGTGAAAGCTAAGCCCATCGGCATACTCTAAGCGCCAACAGCGTTTCTTCTCGGCTAGCTCTTCCTTAATGCCTCTGGCATTTCGATAAAGCTCTAATTCATGACCGACTAGGTGCTTTAATTGCTTTTGAGTGATAGACGCTTTATCTAGGCCACGCCGAAGATTGCACCCCATGTCTAGGTCATACTGTTCTTCTGAATCGGGCCTAATCGCCGTACCTAGACGAAAGGAACCTTGAGAAAACACGTGAGGATCAAAATTCATGCATGTTGACTCTGGGCGATGTAACCAATCACCTAGATCCTTATAGCGTTTTTCAGCCTTTTCATAAGCACTGTCAGGTAGCTCAATTTTCTCGAGAATTGTGTTTAGAACATCGTTGCTTTTGCTATTACTCATATAGATCTCCTCGAAGCTCGATTGCCATTACAAATTGTTGTGTTTTTATGTCGTGGTCATAAATAAGCCATGGCATATCAGCCTTAGGCATTCTGGCCCGTCCTAATTCGACGGCACACGATACTGGCATCACAGGAAAAATTTGCAGTGGCGTCGCATCCCCGTGTGTATTTTTTATTTCAACAATCAGCTTTCTTATGCACTTTCTGAACAAGGAGAGCTGCTGCTTTGACTGCATGAAATCATTATGAGGCTGCTTGATAGTCACTTCCCAAATCGATGTATCTGGCCCTATAACCCGAGTAATTCGCTCATGCGACACATGGTCACTCAAAGAAAGTACTAGGGCTGGCTTTCCCTCCATATTTTGAGGTCTGTTGATGATGTACTCAAAATCATCTGAACAGTCTTGCCAAAACCAGCCTTTAGGCTCTCGATGCAGCTGATAAGTCTCGACGTCAATTTTGTCGGTGAGCAAAGCGCCAAGTTTTATTAACAATGGTTGAGGAGCTAACGCGAACAATGAAAAATGCTTACAAGAATCCTCTTCGATGATCGATGAAATTTTACTTTGAAAACGCTTCGTTAGGTGTTGCGACTCTGCTTGCCAATATTGTTCAGAGTGATCCTTAAGCTCTGATACCATGGATAGTGTCACTGGCTTTTCAGTTGCCGGATACCAATTCGGAAACATTGCCTCAACACAACCGTGATAATTAATCGGTGATCTTTCAGTTCCAATATTGGCACCATATAAAACAACATTTGATTTGCGATCAGGATCAATGCCTGTGAGGATTTCTATACGTTGCTCATGCTGCATTTTCCAACTAATCAAGAGATCGGCTGGATACCTATCTTCGCTGCCTTTCTGATCAATCTTTTTGTGACAGTCATAGCACATCAACATGAGGTTGCTGACGTCATTCAAGCTGGTTGGCTTAGTTTTAAAGAGTCCCCAACCACGAGGCCCATTCTCAGAAAATGCGTAAATATGAGCATTTTGAGAGACATTGACCGATTCCTGAGTCACCGCTGATTTGTATAACAATTTATTACACCCGCTAAACTGACAACGAGCAGCTGCGCGAGCCCAAAGCTCTCGCTCAACAGGACGCTTAATGTGCCTCGTGACTTCAACGACCATTCAAAACTCCTATAGTTTGCCAATTAACGGAAGTGAGCGCGGCGTTGTCGCATCACAGAGCAAATGGCTGACATAAGCACATCCGGCAATTAGTCCCAGCCCGCGAAGGCACTTTTCAATTGCCTCTTCCGGTTGCCACTCATACAAATGTTTGAGACCAACACCTAGTGCAGTTAACACCAATAGACTGTGGTAAAACTGGCGATGGTGAGGGTTACCCAAAGAGGGTTCCAAAATATCTGGAAGCTTGCCAAATAGAGAACCAACCGTAATGGCAGTTACAGGATGGTGACTGACTGCTTGTTTTTTGTTGTCCGCCAGGGCAACGGTTAAACCAACCGCAGCCCCGACGACCAAATGGGTTTTACCATTAGCCAAACTATTTCTCCTTCCTGACACCTTTAAAAGGTGTTTTGTCGGATGTCTTTACATCCATGAATCGACCAGTATCAGCATCTCGCTTTACCCAATGTCCGCTTGGCGTCTGAGTCTGAGATCTACCTTTAACGGCACCGTTTCTGTGTCCGTCACCTGATGGGGGATTTGTAGCCATAAAGCCTCCTATTCTGCTTAACTTAATCACATTTATCAGATGTTAATAAAAAAGATCCAAAGGATCTGATCAAATAATAAACCTCAAATCTGATTAACGCAAGCAGATTAACCAGAAAATCAAAAAAAACTACACAATTGATCGGTAGACAAATTCCAGTCCACCTGACTCTGCCACTTCTTTTTGACCTAACACAAGACCAGTAGCATGAAGCTTCTTTAATCGACCACTGGCATTCTGTGCTGAAATGTCAAAGTGCTTAGATACGTGTGACGAAGTCACTGTCTTTTTTGCAATAACAAAATCTAGAAGCTCTTTGACAGTCGCACTGAGTTTTACACCAAGTACTTCGTAACCGCTATCGCTCTTTACTAGAAGAGGTTGATCCTTGGCTGTAGCGCCATAAGACCAATTATCCAGAAGGTCACGACTCGGTACATTAGAAAGGTAAAAACCTTTTTCTCCTTTCAATGCTTTAGCCAACGAGATTACACTTTCACGAGGAAATGAAGCATCAGTGAATCGAATGCCTTCCAAGCTGATAGCAAAAATATCGCATGATGGGTGGCCATCAACGATCTTTTTAATCTTCACATAGGCTTCACTACCTTCATCGTTACCAAAGGCATGGTCAGAACCTACGACTTCTGAAAGAAGAATTTTATGAGTTAACTGTTTCATCTGCTTAAGTTGACACTATTTATCAGAAATTGTCAACATAGAAGTCAAAACAGATATGGGTTCCTGTGATAGGGACCAACCCCCGATCTTCAGAAACATTGATGAGTTGTCCCTTCGAGTATTCCAAAGCCAATGAGAAAGTGAGCTGCCTAATAACAATGATAACTTTCTCTTTACTAGCGTGCTCTCGACTACTCTTAAAGCCTAGCCCCCGGCCTTTACCAAAGCGACTAACCTCACCAGATGTAAATGCTTTTTGAACGAGCGCAATGTCATTCTCAACAGTTTCCGCTGAAAACTGTGCGTACAACTTCGGATGTTCACTTTGTAACGTTGTTCTCAAGGTAGCGGCAATACCTAAACCAGAGTCGGATATGACTGTTTGAATATGCTTTGGTTTATTATACGGTCGATACACTTGCAGACCTGCTAGTCCAGGTATTTTGGATTCACTGTGATCAGTAACGTTGCCTACAAGCTCTGAAAAAACAGTCTTAGCCGCTAAGAAATAGCTAGCTGAAGAATGCTCTACAAACCTGTCGCCCAAACGAATTACAAGCGCCTTGTTTTGGGTTGGCTGTGCAATTTCTCCTAGTTCGACCAAGGTATCGCTATTATCCCGATAAGTTTTAGCAGCTGACAAAACGGGCCTTTCAGGAATACAAGTGACACTTTGATTAAGATAATCAAAGAAGCCATTTCTGCTGAAAAAACTGTGAGTATTAGGACATGCTGTAGTATCCATCACCACATCCTTCCCATTAGCAGTAAGCTGATTCGCCAGAGCAAGAAAACGGGCCAATGCTATCAGCAAAAACTTACAATCGATGCCGAATTTAAATGTTACCTTTGTGGCATCTTTTTGGTACGCAAGCTTACCGATAGCACTCTCAAAGGCTTTCTCATCAATCCAACCTGTAGCGAAATCAATTTCCACATGATGAGCCCGTATCAGGCTCCATTCATGATTTGAGTTTTTCACAAACGTATCCTGGTTTTTGTGAAGAAACGAGTTCACTTGGGACTTATCCAGTCCCAGCTCCCTGGCAATTTGACGTCCTTTCAGGCCTGGTGACCCATCTAATAACTCTAAGACTGCCTTCAGCAAACCATCACTCCTTTCTACCTACATACCTACCATTCGTTGCATACTTTGCGTCCACGACGCTTTAAATGCTGAATCTCCTGCGAACAACTTGTAGAGCTCAAGTTCATCTTTACGGCGTTGCAGCATAATTTCCTTGAGCATTTTTTCGAAGGCCAAATCTCGATTATGAGGATCTGGGTTGTTTTTGTATTTAGATTCAAAATCTGGGTGATTGCGGATACTCTCAGCGATGTTCACGAACTTAACCTTTTGCTCTTCAGGTGTGGCACTCCAGCCCTGGAACCATCGTTCATTAAATGTGCGAATGATTTCATCCAGCGGGTCAGTTTCTTTTTCACCGCCATGCGCCCCACGTGGGTTCGGATTTTGAGGATCAAGCTCCGCTTCTTGGTCACTAAGCTTAATACTGTGGTTAAGCTTCACACGTTGCAAACCGTATGAACTCAGATCGACAGAATCGAGAAGCTCATCAATAGCATCTGCATCGGGATCTTCCACTTTCAATTTCGGTATTAAAAACTTCAGGAACCAAAACAGTTTTTCCCAGCTGACCATTTCATAAGGCATGATAGAAGCCATCTGCCCATAGATTTTCACGAACTGTTTGGCTTTAATCTTAAAGTCAACTTTAGCTTCAGCTTCAAGCTCCAGCTCATGGTCAAACCGGGCTGCTGCAACATCAATGATTGGGCTGAGTGTCTGGGCGTCTTCATTCTTGAAATAACGCGTCACAAAGTCTTCAACTTCATACCACTCGTACACACCGACATCGTCCATTTCATCTTTCAACTCGTGCAGCACGTTTATATCTGTAGCCTGGGACAACGACGTTGCTGTGTAGAAAGGATCGAATGCTGACTGAATATCTTCAACCGAGTTGAAAAAATCTAAAACAAACAGGTCTTCAGTTTTTTTACCCCATTTTGGCGCACTTCGATTGAGACGAGACAATGTCTGTACACACAAGACACTGGCGAGCTTCTTGTCCACATACATGGCGCAAAGCTTAGGCTGGTCAAACCCAGTCAGATACTTGTTAGCAACCACTAAAAGTCGATACTCATCGGTATCAAACATATCTTTGGTATCTGACTCGGCAAAACCATTAATATCTGCTTCGGTATATTCAATACCGTCAACTTCTTTGGTTCCTGAGAAAGCAATGGCAACTTTAAACGGGTTTCCTTGCTCCTCAAGTATCCGCCTAATCGCTTTGTAGTATCGAATGGCCGTCTCAATATTTTGAGTGACCACCATTCCCTTACCTTTACCTTTGAGCTTTTTCGCATTTACGACATGTGGAACAAAATGCTCCAGCATAATCTCTGCCTTGGTATCAATTGTTTGCTGGCTTCGCTCTACATAAGCTCTGAGTTTTTTCTGTGCCTTTTTGGTATCAAACTCAGGGTTATCAGCGATTGATTTCTCAATCTCATAATAACTTTTGTACGTCGTATAATTTGCCAGGACATCCAAGATGAAGCCCTCTTCAATCGCTTGTTTCATCGAATACAAGTGAAACGGCTTGAAAGAACCATCTTCTTGGCGTTGACCAAATTTCTCCAAAGTGCTGTTTTTTGGTGTCGCTGTAAATGCCAGATACGACGCATTCCCGCGCATCTTGCGCGATTTCATCGCCTGAAGGATTTTATCCTGAGCATCTTCTGCCTCTTCGACTTCAGACTTGCCCATCGCTCGGTTCATATTGTCATGCGCCGAACCAGACTGTGAGCTGTGTGCTTCATCGATGATCACCGCAAAGCGCTTGTCACTGAGATCGGCGATACCATCAATAATGAACGGGAATTTCTGAATCGTCGTTATAATGATCTTTTTGCCATTCTCCAGCGCCTGCTTAAGCTCAGAAGACTTGTTCGCCGGAGCAATAATGTTCTTTACTTCAGAAAACTCTTTAATGTTATCCCGCAGCTGCTTGTCCAATAAGCGTCTATCGGTAACCACAATTACAGAGTCGAATAACGGCTGCTCCAGGCTTTTTCCACCGGCTACATCAGACGAAGCAGGATAGGTTTCAATTAACTGATAAGCAGCCCAGGTAATAGAATTAGACTTACCTGAACCGGCAGAGTGTTGAATTAAATAAGTCTGACCGACACCGTGCTGGGCAGCATGGTCTACTAATTTTCTCACCACATCCAATTGGTGGTATCGAGGAAAGAACAGAGTTCGCTTTGGTAATGGATCTTTGCTTGACCCATCCAGACGCACAAAATGTTGAATAATGTTCGCCAAGCTTTCTTTAGTGAATACTTCTTGCCATAGGTATGCCGTTTTATGGCCAGATGGATTCGGCGGATTGCCTTGTCCAAGATTGTGACCTTTATTGAACGGCAAGAAGAATGTACTGCCACCTGATAACTTGGTGGTCATATACACTTCGTCGGTATCGACCGCCATATGCACTAGGCAGCGGCCAAAGGTCAGCAAGGCTTGCGTTGCATCTCGATCATCTCGATACTGCTTTTGGCCGTGATAACGTGCTGTTTGCCCGGTCCATGCGTTCTTCAACTCCAGCGTTATCAATGGTATTCCGTTGATAAACAATACCATGTCGATTTCTTGTAGGGGATTTGCCATGGAATAGCGCACTTGGCGAGTACAACTAAACACGTTATCTGCAAAGTTTTGCTTTACCTTCTCACTACTGCTTGCCAAAGGGGCTGGATAGAGCAAATTGAAGTGAGCATCGTCTACACTTAGACCTTTCTTAAGTAAATGAAGAATGCCATGCTTCTTAATCAGTCGGTCAAATCGTTCGAGTAACTTACGCTGCCAATCTGAGGGGTTGTTCTTTTGCAGTTTGGCTAGCTCTACTTCCTGTGTCTTTTGCAGAAATTGCCAGAAAAAACGCTCATCAATGGCATATTGCATATTAAAGTCTGATGCAAAGCCCACTTGATAAAGTCTGTTATGAAAATCTGGCGCAACTTCTTGCACACCTGCTTTGAGCTCTTCCAGAGTTGTACCCGTTAAGCACTTCTCAATCGCCGACTCTAATGCTTGCTCATTGGTTTGACTGACCATATTAATCCTTCAATTTGTTATCTGACACCTGCCAATACCCGCCTTTTTTGGGACCATGGAAAGCTAATTTCTGTTGCTGTTTTAACTTAGCCACGGCGCGTTCAATAGTGCTTGGCGATTTGCCTAAATGATCAGCAATCTCGGCTAAGGTTAACGTTGGCTGCTTAGCCAACAAGATTAAAATCTGTTCAGGGGTTTTTACCCGCGTTTCTACCTGCATTTCTACCCGCACTTTTTCGATTGCGGCCACCTGCTCAGTGTCTGTGGTGTTTTGAACTTCATGCAGGGTTTTGGCAATAATGCCGAGCATAAACTCAATAAAAGGCGCGCTGTCTGTTTTCTCTGTACTGGCTCGAATAGCTTGGTAATACTCGGCTTGATGTTGATGAATTAAGCTTTCTACGGGGATATCCATAAAGACGGGTTGCCACTGGCTGAGTATCAGCGTTTGCCACAAGCGCCCCATGCGGCCATTGCCATCAGCAAACGGATGAATAAATTCAAATTCGTAATGGAACACACAACTACTAATAAGCGCGGGTAACTCAGATTGTTTAAGCCAAGCAAATAAGTCTTTCATTAATCGTGGTACTTGATCCGCGCCCGGTGCCATATGCACCACAATATCACCCGACATCACTCCCACACCGCCTTGACGATAATGCCCCGCATCATTTAGCAGTCCAGACATGAGTACTTGATGGGCATGCAGTAAATCTTGCTCGCGGCTATATTGCCATGTTGCTAAAAAGTCATAGGCTTTGAGGGCATTTTGGACTTCAAGTACTTCTTTTGGCGGCGCAATAATGCGTTTACCGTCTAAAATAGCGGTTATTTGCGCTTCGCTTAAGGTGTTACCTTCAATCGCCAATGAGCCTTGTACTGTGCGAATACGATTGGCTCTGCGTAGCCGCAGCGCCTGCGTTTGCTCGATACGCACACTTAATCGGCCAATGCTTTCACTGATCTCAGCAACCTGCTTAAGTATGGTTGGGGTGATACTAAAAGGCGGGTTATAGGGCATTAGTCCACCTCAACCAGTTTGTTTTTTAGCGCCAGTAAATCTAAACGTTCACGGCCAGCGGCCAGCACAGAAGGTAAAAGCGCAAAGCCATCGAACTCCTTTTGAATCATCAGCAGCTCTTCACCGAGTGCGGAAGGCTCGTGTGCTAAGCGCAGCCCTGAGCGGGTGAAAAGCTGAAGATGCTTGCGCTCAGTAAAGCCCAACTCACTGAATCTCTTCGTCTTAACCGGACTAATCCTGTTGGTCTGATGATTTACCGTGAACATATTCGCTTCCTATTGCTCAACCATTTCTGGGGTGATTTTTATTTTTCCTGTCACGGCGCTGTTGATCAGGGTGGTTTTGTATTCTTTGAGCTTTTCGATTTGTGCTAATAGCAACTCAATGCCTTCATCAGAAGACTTCATAAAAGCGCTGACGTAGTTAGCTATTTCTTTTTGCTCTTCAATGGGCGGAATAAACAAGTCAACCTTTGAAAAGTTGTCAAAATTTAAGTCTTGACCATCTCTAATGAAACTTGCTGTCTGCTGCAAAGCTGCTATGTAAGAGGGTAGTTTTAATAAATACCCATAGAACGAAGGATCAATTTCTTCTACTGCTCTCAGAACTACATAGGAGGACCGGATACATCCTTGCGACCAGGCACGCTCTAAGCCGCCTTGGAAACTTCTCATGCTGATTACAAAGTCGTCCTTTTCGACGTGCTTTCTTTTATCTAAATGAAACTGAATTTTGACAACGCGTTTACCCGTTAACTCTTCATACTGGTCTTGCGGAATAACACCATAAGCTTGAGTTGCAGAAAGCTGTACGTCATCTTTCCAAGCCCGCTCTTTTCTTTGAGTAAATACAAACTTGCTACGACGGACTTCCCAATGCGCTGGAACCTTACCAATCCAATCCACACCGGAGTCTTTCATTGGCACATTGGGGTCAAGCCCTTGGGTCACCGCCTGTTGGATGATGATCTGCTTACGCTCTTTGAGCAGGCTAATTTGCTGCTCTTTGATCGCAATCGCGTCATCGATTTGCGCGGTTTTCTTGTCTAGGAAGCAGGCGATTAGGAGTTGTTCCTCGGTTGGTGGCAAAAATACCAAAGCTCTTTTTAATTGAGGCCAATATAGGTTTCTCTGAATTGTTCCTACACCTTTTGAGCAAACTAAGTAATTAGCCACCATTGCCCCATCTCTGAACAGATAGTTACCAAAGCGGGGAACTATATCTTCCGATAAAGAAAGAACTAAGTAAGCTGGACTGACTATTCCTAGGTAATCAGAAACACCGACTGAACCACGCCAAGCTTGCTGATTATTTAAAACAAAGTCACCTGGCTCTACCAACTGATACTTAGTCAGATCCGAACTGGTTGCATTTGTACGTTTTGCATCAACGTCATCGAATTTTATTACCCCTTTGTCCAAATAGACTGATAGAAGTTCTTCATTTTCCTTATTAGAAATCGATTTTAATTTTGATTTTGCGCACAAAGGAAATGAATTCCAGTGAACTGGTATGGCCCCTAACCATTCAACACCTGAGTTTTTATAAGCCTCATACTTAGGCATCAATGCTAAACTTTCCATTAGGCTTCTCCCTGAACTTCCGCCACTTTCACGCCCAGTATCTGCGCAATAAGACCTTCGGCTTTTTGTTCTAGGTTGATGATGTCTGTTGCGACCTCTTCTAAACTACGCAGCGGTTTATGACGGTAGAAGTACTTATTGAAGCTGATTTCATAGCCAATTTTCACCGTATCCAAGTTTATCCACGCTTCATCAACATGAGGCTTCACTTCGTCTAGGAAGTACTGGTAAATGCTTTGCTTCAGTGGGACAGATTCTGTGTCACGCAGGTCTGAGTTGGTCTCGTAAGTAATGAACTCGCCTTTTTTGCCGCCTTCTGTTGTAGGAACGGGGTAATAACCAAAATCTGGCAGGTCAGCAACTTCACACTCATAGCGCTCCAGCAGGTCGTTTAATTTATCACCCGTTAGTTTAACGATCTTTTTCACCACTTTCTTGGCGGTTTCGTCATACCAGCTCACCGCGTTCAGGATGGCATTTTTCTCAGGTGCTGAAAGCTTAATAGCATGGGCTTTTAGCGATTTATCAACTTGGGTTTTAAAACTATTGAAGTCATCAAATTCAATGCTACCGATGTCAGCCATCAGCGTTTCTGCCGTTTCAAGCAATGCTTTAAGCGCCAGCCAATGTTTCACATCGAGCAGTTTTGCCTTAGCTTTGGCATTGAGACTGATGTCGTTATCTTCACACCAAGAAAGAATGTCTTTCTCAATGGATTTCAAGAAGCTCTTTTTCTTTTCAGTACCATAGCCAGTTTTTTCGTAAACACGTTCGCCTTGCTCTGCGTACACGTACTCCATCACTTCACTAAGTTGCTTATCAAAACGCAGTGGAGCTATTGCTTCTTGAGTGAACTTGGCTTTGCGGCGATCTGGGCGCTCGATAGTGACTTTGTAGTAGCCAAAATCGTCATTGCTGAACACCTTACTGGCGATACCGATAGGATTATTGTTTACATCAAGAGCTCTTTCAACATCCTCACACGCGAGGTAAGTATCGGTAATTTCCGTGATGTGCTCAGGCGCAAATTCACAGTTTTTGTTACCTAAGTTCTTACGCAACTTACGGTATAGCAAGCTGGCATCAATTAGCTGCACCTTGCCTTTTCGTGCCTCAGGTTTATTGTTGTTCAACACCCAAATGTAAGTGGTAATGCCGGTGTTGTAGAACAGGTTATTAGGTAACTGAACGATGGCATCTAGCATGTCGTTTTCAATGATGAAGCGACGAATGTTACTTTCGCCACCGCCCGCATCACCGGTAAAGAGCGAGGAGCCGTTATGAACAGAAGCAATCCGGCTGCCTAATGGGCTTACGCTTGGATCTTTCATCTTGTTGACCATTTCCATTAAGAAGAGTAGCTGGCCATCACTTGAACGTGGCGTGGCATCCACCACTTCGAGATTTCCCCAATAGTCTTTCAAGCTAACCTTAAAACGTGGGTCAATCACATCACTGCCGTCTTTAATGTGCTTCTGTTCGGACGCCCAACTCTTACCATATGGAGGGTTAGACAACATAAAGTCAAAGCGAGAAGCCGCAAACTCGTCGGTAGACAAGGTTGAGCCTACTTTGATGTTCTCAGGGTTGTTACCTTTGATCATCATGTCCGATTTACAAATCGCGTAGGTCTCGTCGTTGATCTCTTTGCCGTAAAGATAAACATCTCGGCTGTCGTTTGGATATTTCTCTTCAATGAAGTTTTGAGATTCAGTCAACATACCACCGCTACCACACGCAGGGTCATACACTGTCATGGTAAGCGGTAACTGGTCTTTCACTGGGTCGAACACCAGGTGCGTCATCAATTCAATAACTTCACGTGGTGTAAAGTGTTCACCTGCTTCTTCATTGTTTTCTTCGTTGAACTTACGGATCAACTCTTCGAACACGTAACCCATACCCAGGTTAGTAAGGGCTGGCATCTTGTTGCCATCCGGGTCTTCGACCGTTTCATGAGTTAAGTTGATGTAAGGGGAAACAAACTTTTCGACGACATCAAGAAGGACTTGCTTTGAGGCCATGTGACGAATTTGCGACTTGAGGTTAAAGCATTCAATGATTTCTTTAACGTTATCGCTAAAGCCAAGCAGGTACTCTTCAAAGTTGGCGAGTAATATCTGTTGGTTATTAGTCGCGGTGTTGAACAGGGATTTCAGCGTCCATTTAGATGTATTGTAAAAGACATAGCCACTGGCCGCCTTCAATGGTTCATCATCAAGCTCCGTGGCTTGCATCTCTTCTTTTTGGAACTTTACCTCTTCAAGCACGGCTTCTTTGGTGGGTTCAAGTAACGTATCTAAACGTCGTAATACCACCATAGGTAAAATCACATCACGGTACTTACCGCGAACGTACACATCGCGTAAGCAGTCGTCGGCAATGTTCCAGATAAAGGAGATGAGCTTGTTATGTACACTATGATCCATTTTCTTTTCCTGTTCAGTGTTGGTTGCACCCCACTAGGTTGCTGCAACGGCTTCACTATAAATTTAAAATTCTGTTCTTTATGTAACGTCTCAATGGTCGCTACATCGTTCGATTAACTTGTTCTACCCGGCGCAATACTTAAGTTTGTGACGCCATAAAGAGCCTGGCTGTTACGCAACCAAAGCTGATACTCAAAGCCCATTAATGAGTGTTCCGTAGAACAATCCACATGCCATTGGCGTAGCAAATACCCAGCGGTTGCTGCTCTAATCTCAACCTTTAGAACGCCACCCGTCATGCCATAGTCCAGCTCTATCGCTTCGCTGTGCTCTATGCGTGGGTGTGGTACTAACTCCAGCTCTATAAATCTGTTCCATTGTCGGTCCTGGGTTTCTAGTTCAGCTTCAGATAACCTTGAGTCTTCAAGTACAACCGCTGCTTTAATTCGGGTCAGCACAAAGTCACGGAACTCACCATGCTTGCGGTCAAAACCACGAACATGCCAACGCAGGCCATTATCCACCAGCTTATGCGGCACAATTTCCCGCGTTGTTTCACCGCTCGATAATGACACATAGGTGATACTCAAGGCTTTGCCTTTGTGGATGGCCTCGGTGACCTTCGCCACTATAGATAAACAGGGCTTGTTAAGGTGATAAGGCGCTTCACAAGCCAGAGGTGGTTTTACCTTTCCAGTGAAGCCATCTCCGTAGCCTTGGCTAATGGTTGCCAGAGTTCTCACAACGTCATAGTCGAACAAGGGCTCAAAAGCTACACCGCGTTTATGCAACTTGAGCTTTTGGTCATACTCAATGTTGCTTGGCGCAAGCTCTCGGTATAGGGTGAAGTCTTTCGTTGCTTGTGTTGGCGCTATACTGAAACGCTCAACCAAATCAGCGCGTACCGCTTCTCCCTTGAATAACAGGGTAAAGTCGATATGCGCAATACGATCACGGCTAGCTTGAGGTAGTTCATCTAAAAGCGTTCTAGGCTTGCTTCCAGACAGATCATGTTTATTCAGCGTCATGCAACCTTCATCTATTCAACATCTAAGCATTGTGGAGACTTGAGCTTTCTGAGATAAGCTTCCGGATCATGCAAGCCTTGGCTATCTGTCCCTAGTCCAAGCTTCTTTAATAAAGCACTTTTGAGATCTCGACTATGCTCGCCAAAACAAGGGGCATTAGTTGTTTCGTCAATTTCCCGCAGCAAAGCCAATACACCCGAATATGCATGATACTTTTCTGTTTTGGTTGCATTTTTATTGCTAACAATTTGGATCAGCTCTTCTAAAATAGTGAGCTTTGATAAAAGCTCCTTTGATGTATTCATATGGCACTCTCCAGAAACAAACTCCATCTTATGTGGTTGCTCACAGCAAGAAAATAATTTGAATCACGTAACCTAACTAAATTTATTAGGTATCATCCTATCACAAATTATTTTGTAGTGAAGACTAAGCGGCAACTTTTTGATCTGGATTGCAATTGCCGCTCAGTTATGGGCGTGAAGACCTTGTTTCGTGTCATTGGTGATAGCCGAGTTCAATGCGCTACCCGAACCAGTGGCACCACGATGTTACTGCGATGAGACACCCCTTTGTCGGACTCTATAGACATCAGGGCTCGTTGCTCACTCTCCCGAATGCGCCTGGCAACTTCTGCCTGGGCTGGTAGCAATGGCAGCATCCCTTCAGCAATCGCGTCCGGTGCAGACTCTTGGCCACAGGACATCAAGTGCTTCCATGGATCTTTAAGAAAGCGCTCGAACGTGATGCCAAATTCAATGATGCGGGCAGAGACGAAGATTTCGCCCCAGTATTCAATGTAGGTGTCTTGGTACATGGAAAGATTCCTCTTGTTGATTATATACCCTTCCTACTTGCAGCCGCAGCGGTGTTACCTGCATTCGCTCACCCCAATCACATAGAAGATCTATGCTCATGGGGACTCGCTCACTTGCCGCCTAGCTGCAACACCAAGTAGTTTGGGTATAACGTAAGTTCACTTTCCATTTTCCAGAGGTTTTCAAATATGCAAGCAAAAAATATGTAAGAAATGTGCTTCTCCATCCGTCTATTTCAATACAAGGTAAAATTGCGAGGAAATTCCTATGTGTTCATCACCAAAATCAAGCGGTCACGTACGCATTAATCGAGCACCTATAAAAGCGTTTGGTGAAGGCCTTACAAAAGAACAACGCTTACATTTTGTAGAAGTGGCCAATCGTGCCGATGAGCGTCGCCAACAAAGACTTGAAGCCAAACGTCGCTGGGAGCAAAAACACAATACCGGCACAAGCAAACAGCAACCATCTTCAGTTTGGCAATGGCTGAACAATTTTTTTGCTTCTCTTGCTACTCGATAGGCTTGTCACGAATTTTTAAATCGATTATACGAGTCGAGGTAATCATAGTGAGCAAACTCAGACCCACGATGGTACAAATTATCCAGGTAAGTTTGTTCCTGCGGCAACTCGTCTTCGCTGATTTCGCGCCACCAATGTTTGTTGGCACCTTTAACACCGTCATGCCAGCGGTAACCGCGCTCTTTTAAATAGTCCTTTACGTCAAACGGCGCACCAAACGCACGAACTAACACAGTTCGCCGGTCTGCTTCTGACAACAAGTTTGCAACGGACTCGGGCAACAAATGGAACAACCAGGCCATCGCCAAACAATCGGTTGCAGCTCGGTGTCCTTCATAGAACCAACCTAAGCGAAGCAGCAGATACTCAAGTTTTCGACTTTCAAAGCCCAGCGCTTTCCAATCTATGCCACTGGCTGAACAGGCCCAAGATAGATGGCCTAATGCGGCAAACCGCTTTTCAAAGAAAGGACGATCAAACTGAGCATTGTGCGCAACCACCAGCGGATCATCGGATAACCAACTCGCTACCATTGCATCATCAATGCGCTGGCCTTGCACCATATCATCGGTGATACCGGTTAACTCGGTAATAAGCTCGGGGATTGGCTTGCCGGGATCTTCATACAAGCTGATCACATCAACAATCGACACAATCCGCTTAGCAGAGGGGCTGTAAAGCACCTTAACCATACCAAGCTCAATAATGGATTCGTCATCGGCAGACAGTCCGGTTGTCTCTGTATCGAGCATCACCATCGGTTGTTCATCACCGACTAAAGGAGAGAGTTCAAGAGGCCAGGACTGCGGCTCACGCGTTAAAGGAATGCGCTCCAGCAATCTAAAATCTTCTGGTCTTTCTGGGATATCCGCGAGGCGCTCTAGCGGAAATGGCACAGGGGCTCTTGTCATTGATGGTTCCTCTTCAATTCTATTGTTCGCTTGGGGTTATTTTACTGTGCCACAGGTTTTTCAAAATGCACCTTGGGTACCTCAGCGTTTTTTTAATCTTTCTATTGGGTGAACCCATGTATGAAGGCTTTGGATGAGCCTTCATAAAGCCTTAGCCAAACCGTTTAGGTAACCCTTACCGATACCCTTTACGTATGGCTTAGCCAACCCTTTTCAAACGGTTGCAAAAGGCTTGAACTGAGTTCGACTGAGCATTTTAATGATGCTCCTGACTTCGCTTTAAGCCAGTAAATTCAATACGAAGCAGAATTTTACTAACTGTTTTGAAACCCTTTGTGAAGGGTTCAACAAGCCTTATCTAACGGTTACCAAACCCATGCGTTAACCAGTAGCAGTAACAGGATCAGTAACAGAAACAAGAGCAGTAGGCAGAAGCAGTATTGTCCAAGCCTTGCAGGCTTTGACGAGGGCAAGCAATCCCTACATCAAGCTTTTCAACACAAAAAAGAAATCACCTACAACACAGCGTCTTACTCGAACAACACCAGTTTTACCTACAACTTTACTTGTAGTTTCGGTTTAATAACTGTAATCAATAATTGAATAGCAAAATATTTAGACGTGAGCAGCAGGTCCATAGCTGACCTGCTCATTCATGTGTTTTAAAGGTTCTAAGGAGAGGGCAAACGTCTAAGGTGAGGTATTCTATGTCTTGAATTTATTTGATACCGTTTCAAGCATGGTTGATAAGCTCATCAATTGATTTGATGCCTCGTGAACGTTTTCGCCTCCCTTTGCAATAGCTTGATTAGAATGGAGTACTTTAGCCAAATTCTGGCGCATCTCTGTAATAACCGTCTCATTGCTTTGAGTAAGGTGTGCTAGCTTTTGATTATCTGAACTTAAACTTAGAATGGTACTTCTTAGCATTTCCAACGATTCAACAGTCTGATGCACGGCATTTACCGTCCCCCTCGCTTTTACCTGGTTTGAATCCATCGAGTCTACTGCGCCTGTGATTGACTGAACAATTGTCGCCAAGATCTCATTAATTTGGTGTGTGGATTCATGAGTGCGAGTTGCCAACAACCTTACTTCATCAGCGACAACGGCAAACCCACGACCAGACTCACCTGCACGAGCCGCCTCTATTGCTGCGTTAAGCGCAAGCAAGTTCGTCTGCTCCGCTATTTCCGCAATTGTTTTTACAACGGCGCCAACTTGGTCGCCAGAAGCTTTCAGCGCAGTCAACATATCACTGGATACCTGAAGATCTTGGCTCAACTCATCAATGCTGCGTGCAGCATTATTTACAATATCCGCGGCGGACTCTGCTTGTTCGGCCCCTTTTAATGCCACGTCAGATGCAGCTTTTGACTTTTCAGATGCATCTAAAATGCTTTGCTCAACTGTACTGACTTGTTCATTTAAGTTGTTAATAGAATTCGAAAAATGTGCTATTTCGTTTTTTACCGTACTGGACAACTGCTCTAACGAGCCTGCCGAGACAATAAGCTCCTGTGCAGACTGCTTTCCTGTTTGGGCATTGGCTCGAAACGTCACAATTAATTTATTCAGTGCATTAGCGATATCCAAAAGTTCATCATTTGTAGATGTTTCTATCTGCTTCGTCAGATCCATCGAGGAAATAACGTTTGTTAAATCTTGAGACAGCGACTTCGCAGGCACGACAATGCCGCGACGAGCAGTTACAAATGCCACAATAATGATCACCAGAATGACAAAACCAACCAGTATGATTGAGGTATGCATACTCAGAATTTGCTGTTGAATATAGCGGGAATCTTTTTGAGCAGTCTCTTGCACACTGTTTTTTACTTCGTTCAGTGCTTCATCCAATTTGTGTTTAATAGATTGCAACCTTTCTAGATATGACCTCGCTTCATCCCAATCTATGCTATCGCGGTTCATGGTCGCATACAGCTTGTCTATCACTTGAAAAAGCTCAGTGAACGACTGTTTGGAGCCAATTTTTGAAAACATTTCATCTTCAAACTGACTTAATTGTTCTGTTAAGGTACGTTTAGACGTCGCATAAAACTGGCTAAACTGTTCCGCGCTAATTGTTGTGCCGTACAAAGCATAGGTTGCAAGCTGCAATTCACTGAGCTCTTTCGAAATCACCTCGATCGATTGCAGCTTAGGCAACAACTCCTTGGTAAACGCTTCATTGGTCCTCCCAACGTAGCTACTCTGTTGATATAAATACAGACTCGCCAACAATACGGTGAGGAGTATTACAATATACCCAGCCATCACTTTTCTACTGATTGAGTTGCCAATCATTTACAGCCCCTTATTTCCTATCCGCACTCGCGCCTGTCGTGACATTCTACTCGTAACACATTTAGTCGAGTTTAACCCACCATTCTTACACCTTTTTTGCTTAGATTTGCAAATATGCATAACCATCACAGTCTGAGACCTAGATTCAAAAATTTTTTTAAAAGATGTGTAAGAAGTGATGATGTCGTTCCGACTACTCCTATGAACGCAGAGTTCAGATGAACACTGCCATTTGACTACTAAATTATCCATTTTAAGGAATACATTATGAAAACTTCATTGTTTACCAGCTTGGCATTAAGTTCATCAATCGCATTGGCTTCAGGCGCTGCGTTGGCAAATGACAATCCATTTTCGGCTAACGCTCTGGACTCTGGCTATCAACTTGCTCAAGCGGATACTAAAGCACAAGAAGGCAAGTGTGGTGAAGGTAAATGCGGAGCCGACAAGAAAAAGGCCAAAGAAGGCAAGTGTGGCGAAGGTAAATGCGGAGCCGATAAGAAAAAAGCCAAAGAAGGCAAGTGCGGCGAAGGTAAATGCGGAGCCGACAAGAAAAAGGCTAAAGAAGGCAAGTGCGGCGAAGGTAAATCCGGAGCCGACAAGAAAAAGGCTAAAGAAGGCAAGTGCGGCGAAGGTAAGTGCGGAAGCTAAGCCCAGTTCCTACCCCGAATTACCTGGAGAGGTCGTCATGTTCCCTCTCCAGTCACTGCCTAGCTAACACTTAGGAGTAAATTATGAGCATACTTCAAGGCGCGGGCCTAGGGTTTCGTCGCGAAATGCTAAGTGATTTAAAAGAGAATGAAGCGCCTGATGTTGATTTTTTCGAAGTCGCACCAGAAAACTGGTTAAACATTGGCGGACAGTATGCCCGAGATCTGCGGATGTTTACTGAAAAGTACCCGTTTGTCTGTCACGGCCTATCCCTGTCATTAGGGGGAACCGAGCCTCTAGACATCGACTTACTAAGACGTATCAAAGCATTTATCAACATGCATAATGTTGCGTTTTACACCGAGCACTTATCTTGGTGTACGGATGATGGTCATTTATATGATTTGCTTCCTATACCGTTTACTGAGCAAGCTATTCAGTGGGTGGTTAATCGGATACAACAGACACAGGAGCTGTTAGGTATGCAAATTGGGATTGAAAATGCATCCTATTACATCAATCCGCCCAATGGTGAAATGACTGAAGAAGCCTTCATCACTGAAATTGTTAAACGTTCAGGCTGTTTTCTACATCTGGATGTGAATAACATCTATGTAAATAGCCAAAATTTTAAATTTGATCCATACCGATACATGAATGCATTGCCTTTGCAGCAGGTTGGCTACATCCACGTTGCTGGACACTATACCGAAGCCGACGGACTGATCATCGATACACATGGCACTGATGTTATTGATCCAGTTTGGGAGCTACTTAAACATAGCTATGCTGCGATTCCTGAAGTAAAAACGCCAACGTGTCTGGAACGGGATTTTAACTATCCAGGCATGGATACACTGCTGGACGAGGTGGACGTTATCAAACAGTTACAACAGCAAGCATTTACATTGCGAAATGGGAGCGAATATGAACCCGCCAAACGAGCTTAGAACATTTCAGTTAAGTCTCGGTAAATACTTACGCTCGCCGGAAACAGAAACACTGCCCAGTGGTATTGAACCACGTCGCGCCAGAGTATATGAAGAACTGTTATTTAATAACGTTTGCGGTTTTATAAATAACTGCTTCCCGGTTGTAAAAAGCCTTGTCTCTGAAGAATCATGGACAAACATGATACGCACTTTTTTTTCAACGTGGCGGGCAAAATCACCTTTATTTAAAGATATCCCGGAAGAGTTTTTGCAGTTTCTTCAGCAAAGTACATTGCTTGAGTCCTTGCCTCCCTGGTTTTTTGAACTGGCGCATTATGAATGGGTTGAGCTTTATATTGATACGTCAAGCGCTAACTCGCCTGCTCCGCAGTCGGGGAAAGTGATGCTTAATCAACCTATTTTACCACTTATTTACGAATGGCCCGTGCACAAGATCTGCAAAGATTTCCAACCGCAAGAAAAACAAGAAACCTGTTTGATTGTGTGTCGGGATACAAGCAATGAAGTACGCTTTATCGAAACCAATGCTGCCACCATTCTATTGCTTCAGCTATTAGAGCAAGCACCATTATCCAGCCAAGAATTGTTCGAAACCTTAGCTCAAACATTTAACCGTTCATGTGATAGCCAGTTTGTCGGCTTTTGCGAAGAAATCGTGAAAGACTTAACCCAGCAATCGGTTCTTATTTAACTAATAACATCTACTCAAAGGTCTTTATATGAAGAAATTAATCGCTGCCTGTTTTATCGCACTGCTTAGCTTTAGTGCCAGTGCGCAAAAACAACCATTTAACGAAACGCTTTATGAACAATATCAGGAGTCTGGAACCGTTTTTCTGGTTGATGTATTTGCCTCCTGGTGTCCAACGTGTAAAAAGCAGTCTCAAATCATCGACCAATATTTCACCGAGCATCCCGACAGTAAAATTCAGGTACTCGTCGTGGACTACGATGAGCAAAAGGAATGGGTCACCCATTTTAGAGCCCCCAGACAATCAACCCTTTTACTTTATAAGGGAAAAGAACAATTGTGGTTCTCTGTAGCAGAAACCAACAAAAGTAAAATATTCACCCAACTTAAACAGGCAGATAAATAATCCATATGGAATTTACCGCAATCCCTCTCGCCTTTATGGCGGGTATATTAAGTTTAGTTTCGCCTTGTGTTCTGCCTATGATCCCTGCTGTTGCGGCTTCGGCGATGCAGTCGTCCAAGTGGGGCCTCATCACTCTTGCATTGGGTATTAGTCTGGCTTTTGCACTAGCTGGTACGGTACTGACTTTCGTATTGCTTAACCTTGGCATTTCTACCGAATGGCTCCGATACTTTTCGGTGGTTTTATTGCTGCTGATGGGGGCGACCTTACTCATTCCAAAGCTTTCTGACACGCTGGCATTTTTGCTTTCTCGCCTAACCAGTCGTGCTGCCAACGTGCAAATTGAAGGCAGTTCTGCACCCATGCAGTTTGTGATCGGCGCTTCTCTGGGGTTTGTTTGGCTGCCTTGCGTTGGGCCCACGCTTGGAACGGCGATAGCACTTGCCTCTACAGGCCAAAGTATGCCGATGGCATTTGCTGTCATGCTATCATTTGGTATTGGAACGGCCATACCTCTTGTCACATTAGGATATTTTTCTGGTAAAAAACTGGCGACGATTAAATCATCTGGGAAGCTAGGTAAAACTATTCTAGGTGCAACTTTGGTATTTCTTGCCCTAATTATTCTGACCGGTGTAGATCGAGTATTAGAAGCTTGGGCGCTCGAAATACTGCCTGATTGGGTAACATCAATCTAGCAGTTTAGTTCTCTCCCAAAGCCCTGTTGCCCCAATTCGTTGGGGCTTTTTATATGGGAACGGTGTTGTCCTAACACTTGGAACAACAACCCTTATTCAACTGTATTGGGGGACACGGCACCGTGCCAAAAGAACAATAAACACAATAATCGCCCTGTTTAGGTTTAAGAAGAGCATGACAATTTCGGCATTCATAAAACCATTGACATGAATCCGTGGGCATAACTTCTGCCTTCTTAAAACCACACTCTGGACAAGTCAGTTCGGATACGCGTACTAAATCAACCATAATCTGTCCCTGTAATCACAATAGTCCAATAGCCTAAACTAAACTGACTAATGCCACTGAAGCGAGCTTGAGATATACAGAATCCTCCAGTTCAAACTCAGAGAACCCGTCTTTTTTTTGCGATCTTGTAAAATGGCATGCACTGAGACTTTCACCACCAATAACAACTTGAGTAATACTCTTGGTGTGCCGTCCCTCTCGTATCATATTAACGCTATAGGATGGATTATCTTTTGCTCCACTTGTATGAAAATTCATTAGCAGTTGAGGACTGAGATGCTTGTTCGTGAAGAGAAAATTATCAAATGCCCGTTTGCGCCACGCCTTCACGGATTCCAGTTCAATAGATGACGAAGTAATAAAAAATGGCTTGGAATAGCTATTTGCATACTGGCTCATCTCCACTCCATTCCAAACAACCTTGATAAGCATATTCCCCTGCACCAGTAACAAAGTAAAGGGCATAAAATGATGAAGATGCATTTTTTCTAGGCTGTTCAAACAGGACATGATGTCTGTGTTTGCCAACAAGTATGGAATAATTTTTCCTCTGGAGACAAACGCTTGAGGATTACTTTCTTGATAACGATTGAGGATCGTCAATACCAGACCATAATTGTTGACGCCAAACCAAGTACCCTCACTCACTGCATCTACGGGATACCAAGCATGCACTTCATGACTCAAATGGTGTAGTCGTGGCGCATCTTCTTCGCGCTCAATTAACTCATCACGGTTCATGGTGATCACCGTTTGCCCATCGCCCCGTGTAATTGTTACTGTGCACATACTTCAGGCTCACATGCTAACTGTCGGTAATACGTAGCTGTACCAGGAGCCAAGCCAATTTCTGATGGACAACTTACACAGGCATTATCCATCATGTGTTTAATGATTGCCGCATGGTGAATGGTGTGGTTTATCAAATATAAAAGCTCACGCTCGACACTTGAGGTCATTTGTAGGTTTTCAGTCGCATGGCAATTGATTTCAGAGATAATCTCTATTTTGGAAGACGCGACATTCAACGTGTCCAGCTGGTTAAGAATATGTTTATTTTCAGACTGGCTAATGGATAAGCTCACCTCTTCCATACTGTCCCTGTTTCTTAAGTTATAATCCACTACGCCTGTATTTAAACCAATAAATAGGCTTCTGAAATGGTCGTGCACATGTCTAATATGAGCCCCAATACGTTGCTGAACAAAAAGCTGCTCTTGCTTTTCTTTTGACTGCGACGCCAACAAGGTTAAGATCGTCGTGATTTGTTTTAGCGCAATATGGGTTGAGTTAAGCAGCATCTTGTTTTCCCCATCTTTTTAAAAAGATATGTCGTCCATCCTCTCCTAAATAGCGCTTAAGGTAGCGCTCAGGTGCTTGTCGTAGATCAACAACAATGAGTCCATCAAGTGAGTTGTTGAATCCTTCATTAATAGAGAAGTCAATAAAACGGCCATTGAGAGAAAGATAATGGCGAATAAGGACCGGCACCCGTACATCAAGACCCGAAAAACCGAGTAACTTATTAACTGCGCCGACATTGGACAACTGCCTAACCAATTTTGGGCTCCAATGGCTGGGTTGAGTTTTGAAAGGTTTGTTGGGCACCACGCCTGCTTTTTGACTGTCATCCGCACTGTAACCAGCAAGCAGGGTGTCGTAAAAGAGCTCTCTGATGAGCGGAGCATAACTTTGGGAAATGCTGACGCAACCAATAAACGTATGACAATCAGGATGCAGCAGCATATATGCGCCCAGTCCCTGCCAAAGGGTATCAAGCGCTCTGGGATCACCTTGGTATTCTTCGCAGACAAAAGAACGTCCAACCTCAATAGCACCAGAGAACTGCTTTATAAATCGCTCGTCATAATAGAATAATGAACGGCTATATAAGGGGTTTGCCGAGGCGTTAGTGAAAGGACTGTTTACGCGGCAAGCACGATAACCGCCAATCAATCTATTTTTCTCAGTATCCCACGCCAGAATGTGTTGGTAGTGTTCATCGTAAATATCAAAATCAATTGATTTCCCCGTTCCTTCTCCTGCCTTTCTGAAGGTTTTTTCTCGCTGTGTAGCCAAATGATCGGCTAATGGGCCCAACGCGCTAAAAGGTAAACTATAAACAGTAACATGACGCTGTCTTAGCAAGACATAGTCTTCCAAGTAGTCCATCGAAACTGGGGCATCGATATCAGGGATCTGCGCCTCAGTTCGAGTGATAAGCCTGGTAGTTTTGTCTGCGCCCATGATGTCACAGCTTGCTTTGAGGTACTCGGTTGCCGTTTGCATAGTATCTATGCCAATATCAGACAAACTAAAAGGGTTACCAACACACACTGAAATGGGGTGTTTACTACTTTTCATCATTGCCCTGGGTAGCAACAGTGTTCTCAGTCGTTTGTGGATACGTTTGGCAAAGTAAAAGCGGCGTTCATTGCGACCTTCAATATGGATAGGTAAACATTGAGCGTTGTGCTTAAGTGCAAGCTTGGCTGCGGTGTGTTGCCACGGAGCATCATCCACTTGATTTGTCTTTGCATTGTATTCCCCGACGGTACCCGCAGGAAAAATGAGCAACGCACCATTATTTTTCAGATGCTGGTTCATCATTTTCACTGACGACTTGTTACATCGATTCGCACTTAAAATATCTACGCCAATAAACAACTCTTTAAATTCGTCAAAACAAAGTAATAGCTTGTTTGTAATGACTTTTAGATCAGGTCTGAATGCCAATAAGTAATGTGACAGAATGATCCCTTCCACCGCCCCAAGTGGATGATTGGCGACTATTACCAGTGGGCCGCTTCTAGGGATACTTTCCTCTTTATCATTACCAATAAAACGAACATTGACATCTAACTTTTCAAGCACAAAAGCAAGAAATTTCTGTACAGTGTGCTCTTCCTTTGTAAGCCACTCTTGATACCAAGCAGACATTTTAGGTTCGTTAATAATAAACTTTATAAGTGGGCGAAGGAGTGCTGGCACGCCAGATAGATTAATCGGTGATTGTTTACTCATTTAGTCATTCTCCGGATATGCCGCACTTAACTGCTTCTCATGTCGCCAGGCCTTTAACAAAACACCTATTGAAGGTGGCTTCTCGCCTGATTTTCTAACCTGAGCACCAATTTCAAATAAGGTCTTGTATTGCCAAAGTAAGGTTTTGAAAGCGTCTAATAACTTTGCGTCTTTATCCCAAATGTGAATAGACTCAGAGCTCGCGCCATTAATTTCAACGATCTCAAGATGTTCACCTCGTTTTAGTGACGCCAAATCTTTGTACTTCACATCCATCCGTCCGTAATGAAATTCTGGCAGGTCTTGCATAACCAAGTTAATTGCCTGATTTAATTCCGGTGTAATATGGTGTCTGCCATCCTGAAATACCGCACCTCGACAATGGCTGGCAGAAAACAGTAAAGAGTGACGTTGCCCTTCTGGGAGCACGCTATGCCAAACCGATTGATTGCGCGATTGGTATAGCGATAACAATTTTGCAGCCCGATCGTCCTGTTGGACCAACTCACATACAGTGCTTTTACCATCGCCGATAACCTCTGGCCGGTTTTTAAAGGTTAACGACACCACGTGGCCAGCAGAAGTGTTCGGATATTTTACAAAGAAAATGCCGACTTCATCCGAGTAACGCGATAATTGCTGAAGGATAATGCCAGCGCCAGTTGGATACTGCGCTAAAATTGTTGAAAACGAGTCTTGATTCTTGATCAGTTTGACACCTGCACCACGACACCCCGTATCTGGTTTACACACGAATGGAAAAGAGATGTTCATGCTATTTAGTCGCTGCAACGCCCTGTGTGTCTGCTCTGACAGCTCTTCATTGGTCTTAGTTATTTTCACCCAAGGTAAGATTGTTTCCGCGCACTTTCCCCTGGCTTGAGACATCAACTCGGCTTTAGACCCTCCCACCATTCCTGATAAAAAGATCCGAGGATTAGCAATCAAAGGCAAGGTCGCACAGCGGTAGCGAATGCTCCATACTAACCACATGAAGCCTACCGGTAAGTACATAAACCACGTTGGCCAAAACTCAAAAAAAGAGGTTGCCCGAGTTAGCGAACCCGACTCGCTATGATCCGCTGGACTTGTCTTCGAAGCCATCGGTACACGAGTACGCTGTTGGTCGGTTTTTTCCATGTTTACACCTTAAGTTTTAAGTATTGCAATTATTGATTGGTCGTAGTGAGCGGAAGGTTTCTTACAAAAATAGTGTAAGAAATCTTGGGTCGCCACGACTAATCTAAACCCAAGGCGTAATCTCGCAGCATTAGCGAACATCTTACGTCTGCAATTAATGAATCGTAATGAAGGATAAACAGATGAATCTTACTGTAGCTTTTATGTCTTTAAGGGACAGAATTAACACTATCGACTTTTTAGGCCCCCTTGCTCTTAGGATTTATTTGGCGCCCATTTTTATTATTGCTGGTTGGAATAAATTAACGGGACTGGAGGATACCGCTTACTACTTTGGTGAATATCTGGGAATGCCAGCCCCGATGATGATGGCCGTACTTGCTGGATTAACTGAGTTTATTGGTGGCTTATCTTTATTATTTGGTATTGCACTGCGTTTTATGGCGATCCCCATGATGTTTACCATGATAGTTGCCGCAGGAACAGCCCATTGGGATAACGGTTGGCATGCACTACCTGAAACAACGCTTACCGTTCCATGGGAATGGCGCACTGATCTAATCGAAGAAGCACAACAGCGCAAATCAGCTGCCGTTTCTATATTACAAGAACATGGAAATTATGAATGGCTCACTGAAGCGGGCAACTTTACGGTGCTTAAAAATGGGATTGAATTTGCCGCCACCTACTTTGTGATGTTGCTGATGCTGCTATTTAGTGGTGCAGGTCGATACGTCAGTTTTGACTACTGGATTGCACGAAAGTATGCAGAAGCATCCAAGATCAGTGCGACTTCTTAAGAGCAAAGAGGTTGCGCACTAATGAATTTCAAGGCATCAAACAGCACTTTGATATCCGTGATCAGTTTGATTATCGCGATTTCAGCACTTGGATACAATACCTGGCGCAATGAGGTGAGTGAACACAACCGAAACATCAGAGCATCAGGATTTGAGCTGTTAAAAGCGTCTGCAAAATTACAACTGCTTGTTGATCGTCAGTTTTATGAAGACAGTAGTCAGTTAAGTGCTATTGAAGGCTGGACACGCATTAATTTTATTGTCGCTCTCAGTCAAGTAATGCCTGAGCCGGTGAAGATCAATAGTGTTCAACTTAAAGCAACATGGTCTGAAAATTGGCAGTCCCTAAACATAAGTGAGGATGCAAATAAAACAATTTCTATGGCAAACAAACAGCTTGAAACATCGATTATTGCTGCATTAGCAGCGTTAAATTAACAATTTACCAATAGTATCAATACGCTAATAAACTTTATATCAGGAGAAATGACATGCCTAAATTCACTGTCCATAATTTAGACAGCGCCCCAGAAAAGGCGACCAGTCTGCTCAAAGACTCACAAGCAAGCTTTGGTATGATCCCAAATTTGCATGGCGTTATGGCAGAAGCGCCGACAGTGCTCGACGCATATAAAAAATTACATGAGCTAGCCTTGGCAACCAGCTTCAACAATGAAGAGAAAACTGTCATTTGGCAGACGATCAATATTGAACATCAATGTCACTATTGCGTCCCAGCGCATAGTGCTATTGCTCGCGCCATGAAAGTGTCTGAACAAATTGATAACTCGCTTAGAGAAAAGGCTGATTTGCCAAGCTCAAAACTCAATGCGCTACGCAGCTTTACATTGGCCGTCATTAGAAACAGAGGTAAAGTTGAGAAAGAGATCAATTACTTTATCCAAGCAGGGTATAACAATCAGCATGCACTTGAAGTGATCCTATTCGTATCTCAAAAGGTGATGAGCAATTATATTAACCATTTTGCTAACACGCCTGTCGATGAGGCCTTTAAAGCATTCGAATAACAAAACATAAACAACTGAGGATTATAATCATGCTACACATGCGTCACTTTAATATGGTCGTAATCCTCTTGATTGTTACTTCTTGTATCTTTGTTGGAATCCGGAGTTTTCAGAGCGTACAAACCGTTCAGAAGAGCAATACTTCGCTTGCCCAATCACAACTGCCCTTATTTGAGAAAACCCAACAATTACGCTCCGTATTGGCACTTCAAGATTTATCATTTCATAATTACTATCTAAATAATGATGATGATGCATTTTACCAGGCTTTTAATCAGCATCGCCGTGACGCTGTCTCGCTGATCCAACAAATCACTGACGATTTTGGTGAAAACAGTAACATAATCCTTCTCAACACTAATCTTGATAAAATTGATACACTGGCAAATGAAATGCAGTCGGTGATGGCTTCGCCCACAGACTGGGACGGGGCACGTGATGTCTTATCAGAGTTAGAGCCGATTACTGTATCGATTACTCAGGCTATCGGTACGCTAATCACTGATATAGAGAAGGATGTGCTTAACCAAGCGCAAAAAAGTCTTTCACATATCGAGCAGAGTCTGTTTTGGACAATGCTTCTAAATGGCGGGCTACTCTTTGTTTTAGGCTTACTCCTCTGGCTTGACGCTAAAAGAAATCGAGCTCAAAAAGAAATTGCACACTTTGCCGGCTTTCCTGAGAGAAACCCAAGACCAGTGCTTGCATTATCGCAATCTGGGGAGGTTAACTATGCCAATCCAGCGTCTTCAGAATTGGCCCAAGGATTGTTTAACACAAATAATCTCGGTGCACTTCTACCGGAGGACATAGCAACGAAACTCAGCGAATGTCGGACCGAAGGAGATTACCTGGCGGGCGAATATTGCTTAAAGCAATACTACTACGACTATGTGTTGCAATATCTGCCTGACCTGAAAGAGTTTCGCCTGTACCTTGCTGATATTACAGCTAGAAAATTAGCAGAAAAAGATCTCAACCGGTTGGCCTATTTTGACGAACTTACTTATCTTGATAACAAAGCGTCGCTACAACGAGATTTTTCAGACAGTTTAAATAACTGTAGCGCACTATTACTGATTGATTTTGTATCCATGCCGCAAGTGGCTATGCGGTTAGGACATAGCGCCACCTATGAAGCGATAAAAGTCTGTGCCAAAAAGTTAACTGTTGTTTGTATGCCTTTTAAGGCGAAGCTTTATCACTTAGGTGAAGAACGCTTTGCTTTATGCTTGCAAGATAATGATACGGAATTTAACGATTTGACCAATGCGTTAGCTAGTTCATTCTCCCAAACCGTTTCAATCAACGGATTAGACTTCCATATTCACCTCGCCGTGGGTGCGACCAAATTCGACACTAACGCAAGTTTTGATGACATAATGCGACATGCAAACATTGCTTTGCGTTCAGTCTATCCCAAAGGCGGTATGGTTGTTTATACCGAACAACTAGAAACGCAAACACAGCGCAAAATTCAAATAGAAAGCGCCCTTCGGAGCGCCATAGAAAAGGGACAACTCATACTCCACTTCCAGCCACAGCTCAACCTTAAAACTAATCGGGTAAGTGGTGTTGAGGCGCTATTACGATGGGTCGATGATGAAGGTAACTGGATATCACCTGCGGAGTTTATACCTGTTGCGGAAGAGTCTGATCTCATTATTGAAATTGGTCAGTGGGTGCTTCGTCAGGCAATCAGTACCTGCGCCAACCTACTTAAGCAACAACTGATCAGCAAACCGTTTTCAATGGCAATCAACATTGCTCCCGTTCAACTACTCACACCAGGATTTTGTGAAACGGTTTTAGCATTATTATCTGAATATCAAGTGGATGCCGAGTTAATCGAACTTGAAGTCACGGAAAGCGCCGCACTTTATGATATAGACTTGGCAATTTCTGTTATGACTAAATTAAAAAATTCAGGGCTAAAACTTGCTATGGATGACTTTGGCACCGGATATTCATCGTTTAGCTATATCACTCAACTGCCACTTTCAAAACTAAAAATAGACCAGTCGTTTATTCGCAATATACTCACTGAACCTAAGCTGTGTAATGTTACTGAAACCATGATTGCAATGGCGGGACCTTTGTCACTCAGTGTGATAGCAGAGGGTGTTGAAAGTCATGAGCATATCCAGAGACTAAAAGATTGGGGATGTGATGAAGTCCAAGGATACCATATTGCCAAACCCATGCCTGTGGAAAGCTTGAACCAGTGGTTGATATCAACCACTCTGAACTAATTCAGCTCAGTTGATATAGACCTATCCGTTGGTTCATGCAATCCTACAATCTATACATCATCTTGTTTACCCTGATCTTTATCGGCATTGACATATTCTTTACTGATACTACGAATTAGTCCCATTTGTTTACCAAAATTTCGACAACCAGAGCACATTGCCGTATGCATGGTTAACGCAGCCTTCTCGGTGAACGTTAGTTCTCTTTCCTGAGCATCAGATAATAGACGAGTCGCCTGTTTGCAATTCATCATGGCAATTACTCCTGTTTAAACCATTTATTTTCAAGGCATTCTCTAAGCCGAACCCTTGCTCTATAAAGCATGACATGTAAGTTACTCGTCGATATATTTAACGTGCTACACATTTCGTCACTATCAAGCTCTAAAAATTCTCTCATCATAAAGATACGGCCTAAACTCTCAGGTAGCCCATTTATGCAAGCCTCAAACACTCGCCAGAAATGCGCGTCTTTTACAGACTCCATTGGAGCAGACCAACCTGCCGGGCGCTCTTCTGCGTGCCAAAATCCTCGCTGGTTAAATAACACATCTGAGATATCATCAGCATCATCGTCAAAAAGTTCGCTCACACTACTTTCCCGTGCTCTTTTGCGCAGAATATCAATGATTTTGTTCTTTAAAATTGCAAATACCCAAGTTTTAAAAGCCGACTCCCCGTTAAAAGAGGAACGATTTTGATGTGCCGCAATCAATGCCTCCTGAACAGCATCTTCTGCTAACCCCTCATCTTTCAATTGCAAAATAGCAAACCGAAACATGTCTCGCCGAACTTGACTTATCAACGCAGAGTCACTGAACTCACTTTCTACCTTTGCAGTATTTTTATCTGTTGTTTCCATCTGCTTTCTTCCTTTCGATTTCGTTTCTCGCCGCGCTGTATGATGCTACAAAGTAAGGAATGCAATAGTTTAGTAGCGCTTGAACCCAAGATATGTCCGCCCCAGAAAGGACTTCACTCCCTTGGTTTGCGATATTTAACAATGTACCGACAACACTAGCTATCTTTATCGCATTTTTCACTATGTGGGGTCTGAACAGGATAACAAACAATACTTTCATAAAGTACAACCGATTCAATTCTTCATAAAAATGCAAAGCAGTTTGATCTTGGTCGCTTCAAGCATCTTGTTTCTTACATCCATAAACTAAATTTTTTTCATAATGTTGATTTTTATGAATAATATTCAGATGGATCGAGTGAAGCCTTAACATCAGTTCAGCCCTATATTTTTCATCGAATTCCAGGCATTACTGCTGCTCTCTATTAGCGTCCCGTTCTCTTCAGTAACAATAAACGCGGCAATCCCATGTTCATTAGCAACTTGTATAGCGTCACTTTCCCCAAGACACAATAACGCTGTTGACCATGCATCTGCTTGTGTTGGGTCATCATGAAGCACTGTGACTGATAATGTGGAATGAGTAACGGGGTTGCCAGTACGCGCATCTATAATATGGCTATAGCGCTGACCTTGTTCATCGAAGTAGTGTCGGTAGGTGCCTGATGTCATAATGGCAATTGAATCATCCTGCTTAATATCAATGACCTTGTGTACAGCCCTATCACCAGGCAATGGCCGCTCTATAGCAATACGCCAAGACGAGCCATCTGGTTTATGTCCACGTGTTTGCATTTCACCACCAATTTCAACTAGGTAATTGGTTATTCCAGCGTTCTCAACTACCTTAGCAATACGAGACACACTGTAGCCTTGAGCTATCGAGGAAAGATCAACACTTAATTCTAGCTGTTTTTTTAATAGGCTGGTTTTTGTTGGTGAAGCAAGATAATTTAGGCCAATTTTATTTATGACACTTTGGATGTCTGATTCAGAGGGAGCATTAAATACATCTTTACTAAACCCCCACAAATCAAAGAGCGGCTTAACGGTCAAATCATAGCAGCCATTTGTTGCCTGACTCACTTGCCGAGCTATGTTGACCAAGTTAACAATTTCTTCTCCCACTTCTATAGCTTGAAAATTTTGATTGCGGTTAAACTGTTCAATGACAGAGTCTGGACGGTAATTCGACATCATTTTATCAATTCGCAGGAACTCAGCTTCTATCTCTTGCTGTAATCTTTCGGTATCAATTACAGAGTCGCTCCACACTGAAACGTGCCAAGTGGTGCCTTGCGCAGCACCACTTAACATTTTTACCTCAACAGGCTTAGAGCATGCCACCAAGCCAAGCATTAAGCTGGTCAACGCCACCAAAGTTAATCGCTTCATGACTTATCCTTTTCGGTAGGTAAACGTTGCTCAGATACAACGCGCAGTGTGCGTTGTGGAAAAGGAATCGTCAGACCAGCGGCTTCAATGGCTTCTTTTAACAAATTCAAATCTCAATAAGCTGACCAATAGTTTTCATTGGTTGCCCATGCTCTCAGCTGAATATTTACTGCACTGTCGGCCATGGACGCAATCATTACCTGAGGCGCTGGATCAGTCATTAATCTTGATTCATTTTCTGCAACCTTAAACTTTAAAATCAATAACTTACTATTAATTAAGTACCGTTCCACTTTGGAGTTACTTTTTTGAAAACTGGCTCATTTTCATTTCATAAAGTTTTGCTTCTTTTGTAAAAGCATAAAAAGCTCCTATCATTGCTTTTACAAACCCTCTTGTACCGAATAAAAATAGCCTACCAAGAATGTATTCTTTAAAGAAAAAAACAGGGAAACAAAATATTAACTTTGTAAGTGAATATTTTTTACCTGATTCGAATTTTTCTTGCGCTCTTAATGATGAGTATTTGTTAGTTTTATTAAGTAGTGTATCAATATCATTGTACCCATAGTGATAAAAATGGCTATTTGAATAATACTCTTTTCCTTTGACGGTAGCACTTTCATGAACTAGAACGTGTTGATCTTTACGGTATAAAAAGCAAACAGCATTTGGGTTGGTTATAATACTTTCGCCAAAAAACAAACAACTTCCCCCAAATGCC